>JBMTTG010000239.1:0-4615 GCA_049449095.1 Phycisphaerales bacterium
CCGAGCATCGACCAGCTGTAGAGCGGGCTGAGCACGGTGTGGAAGCGGTACGCCGACCACTGGTGCGAGCCGTCCGGATTGAGGAGCCTGGGACCCGCGTAGCCGATCGACGGGTCGAGCCGCATGGCGTCGACGAGCGTCTCGATCGATCCCGGATGCGCCTCGGCATCGGGATTGAGGCAGAAGAGGAACGCTCCTCGACACTGCTTGAAGGCGAGGTTGTTCGCCTTCGCGAAGCCGACGTTGCCGTGCCCTTCAAGCACCGCGACGCTCGGAAACTCGCGGCGAACCATCTCGGCGGAGCCGTCCTGCGAGGCGTTGTCGGCAACGAGGACCTCGAAGCGGAGGTCTCCGCAGGCCTGCGGCACCGACGCGAGGCATCGCCGAAGCAGATCGCGGGTGTTGAAGCTGACGACCACCACCGAGACGTCGATCTCGGGAGGAGTCGAGGCGGACCCCGGACCGCGGGCGATCATGGCTCCTGCCGGCGCGGAGTGCCGGCGCCGCCTTCCTCCGCCTCCATCACCGCAAGGCGCCGCACGACGAGCGTGAGCTCGCGGCGAACTCGGCGAAGCCGGATGTAGACGAGCAGGAATCCCCAGAAGACCGCGAGCGCGAGCAGGTAGAGGACCAGATCGGCGCCGCGGTTGATGCCGACGGCGTTGGCGACCTTCGTCACCCGCTCGGGATCGATCGCCGCGAGCAGTGCGACGAGCAGCACGGCGATCCACGCGATGCCCGCCGGGCGGCCGATCTTGCCCTTCGCGATCGCGATCGCGGACACCACGCCGAGCCCGGCGATCGCGGAGACGAGGATCCACTGGAAGGGCGTCATGAGGGTCTCATCGAACCGATGGCCGCCGATTCATCCGAAGAGCCGGCCGACGAGGTAGTGGAAGAGCACCCGAAAGCCGCCGCTCCAGCGCTGGCCCTTCGCCAGCGAGTACTCGCTGTAGCGGATGCGCACCGGCACCTCCTCGACACGAAGGCCGCTCTGGGCGATCAGGTCGACGAGTTCGCTCGCATGGGCCATGCGGTCGGCGGTGATCTCGATGCGCTCCGCGGCCTCGCGGGAGAAGACCCGCAGGCCGTTGTGGACATCCGAGAGCTCGACGCCGCTGGCGATGCGATGGAAGAGGATCGCGCCACGCAGGAGCAGCCTGCGGCCCGCCGGCACGTCCGAGGCGCCCTCGGCGAAGCGGTTGCCGATCGCGATGTCGCAGTCGCCCGAGGAGACCCGCTCGACCATCCGCACGAGATCGCGCACGTCGTGCTGGCCGTCGGCATCGAAGTGGGCGATCCGCTGTGCTCCCCGGGAGAGCGCGAAGGCGGTCCCGGTCTGGATCGAGGCACCCTGCCCGCGGTTCACGAGGTGCTTCAGCAGCCACGTCGCGTGGGGCCGTGCCGCCTCGACGGATCCGTCGGTCGAACCGTCGTCGACGACGACGACGTGGTCGAAACGCCGACGAAGGCCTCGGAGCACCTCGCCGATCACGGTCGCCTCGTTGTAGAGCGGCACCACGACCCACGTGCCCGAGTCCCGTAACTCGGAGGTCGCCGGGATCGCATCTTGAACCGTCTCCGAGGGCATGATTGGACGATAGCCCGAATTTCCAGAGAGACCCCAGCCGTTCGCGCCCTCGATGCAATCCGAAGTCTCCGCGCATGATCGATCGGAATCGGAAGGTCGCATAACCATGCGATCGCCGAGCGATCGCTGCGCTTCGGGTTCGTCGAGGCGCTGCTGGCTGATGGCGATCGTGCTCGTGCTGGCGAATCTCGCCGCGTGGAGCGGTTCGATCGACGCGCCATTCGTCTTCGACGACCACGTGCGGATCGTCGAGGAGGAGAGGCGCCTCGCGAGTCCGTTTCCGCTCTCCCACAGCCTGCGGTTCGAGCAGCGGCCGCTCACCTGGCTGACGCTCGCGGCCAACTACGCGGCCGGCGATCTCGATCCGCGGGGCTATCGCGTGGTGAACCTCCTGCTGCACCTCGCTGCGGCGCTCGCGCTCTTCGCCGCGGTGCGGGAGGGCGTCTCACGCTGGCGAGGCGAACGCGACTGGCGGAGCGACTGGGCTGGATTCGCCGCCGCGCTCCTCTGGTCGCTGCATCCGCTGCAGGCTGCGGCGTTGGGCCAGGTCGTGCAGCGGGCGGAGATCCTGGCCAGCCTCTTCACGATCCTCGCCGCATGGAGCATGCTCCGATCGATGCGCGAAGGCGCCTCGATCGCCTGGCGGATCCTCGTGCCGCTCGCGGTGGCGATGGCGATCTTCTCGAAGCCGACCGGGGCGGTGGCGCCGGTGCTGCTGCTTGTGGTGGATCGATGCCTCTCTCGGGAGTCTTGGCGAAGGATCGCCTCGCATCGCGGCGTGATGCACGCCGCCAACTTCGCCTGCCTCTTGATCCTTCCGGCGGTTGGTGCGATCGCACCGCTGCTTGCGTCGAACGAGGGTCCCAAGGGCGCCGGCCTCGGAGTCGTCGGAATCGCGCCGCTCGAGTACGCGACGCTGCAGGTTCGGGCGATCGGGCTCTACGTGGAACTCGCCGCGTGGCCGGCCACCCTCTCGATCGATCACGGGCGCGAGGCGCTGCTCGGAACACCGCTACCGGTGATCGGCGTGAGCGCGATCCTCCTGGCCGCCGGAACGGCGTTCATCGGACTCCTGAAGGCCCGGTGGTGGGGCGTGCCGGGGGCGATCTTCCTGATCGCCCTCGCACCGACCTCGAGCGTGGTGCCGCTCGCGGACGTCGTGGCCGAGCATCGGATGCACCTGGCGCTCTCGGCCATCGCGATCGTGCTGGCGCTCGGGGGCGTCGCGATCGTTGGACGCGCGAGTCGCCGCTCGCCGCAAGCCGGCGCCGTGGCCGTGGTGATCGGGCTCGCGCTCCTCACCGGCCTCGCCACCGCCGAAGGCGTGCGAACCCATCGGAGGATGCTCGACTATCGCGAACCGGCACGGCTCTGGAGCGAGGTGCTCGATCGGCGGCCCGATGACCTGCGGGCGCTTCTCAACCGCTCGCACGCGTCGATCCTTGCGGGCGATCCCGAAGCGGCCTCGATCGATCTCGCGCGGCTCGAGGCGATCGCGCCGACCGACCCGATGGTGCTCGTCAATCGGGCGATCCTCGAGCTCGAGGCGGGCGACGCGGCGTCGGCGCTTGCGAAGCTCGATCGCGCGGTGGCCGCGATGCCGAAGTCGGCCGCGGCGCACCTGTCTCGCGGCGATGCGCTTCGCATGCTCGGCCGGCCTCGCGAGGCGGCCTTCGCCTACGCCGCGGCGGAGGAACTTCGCCCGAGCGATCCGCTGGTGCCGCTCGCCCGCGGCAATGCGCTCTCGGAGCTTGAACTCCACGAGGAGGCCCTTGCGTGCTTCCTTCGGGCGGCGGAGGTCGCCGATCGGACCGGCCAGCCCGAGCTCGCGGCGAGCGCGTTCTTCAACGCCGGCAACATGCACTTCACCCTCGAGCGGTACCGCGAGGCGGTGGCGTCCTATCGCGCGGCGCTTGAGCGCAATCGCGACCACGCCGACGCGGGGATCTGGCTCGACGAGTCCCGCCGAATGCTCGAGGAAGCCGAACCGGGGGTGGCACCATGACTGGCGAGCGCGATGTGACGCTCGTCATTCCG
Source organism: Phycisphaerales bacterium (assembly GCA_049449095.1). GTDB lineage: Bacteria > Planctomycetota > Phycisphaerae > Phycisphaerales > SM1A02 > VGXO01. The sequence goes on from JBMTTG010000239.1 coordinate 3,629, forward strand.
GCCCGCAACGCGGCGAGGACGATCGGCCCGTGCCTCGACGCCGCGATCGCGGTGCGGGATCGGGGAGGTTCGCGGCTCGCGCGGATCCTGCTCGTCGACGACGGCTCGACCGATGGCACCCTCGACGAGGCGCGCACGCGGGGCATCGAGACGCTCGCGAGCGGTGGTCGCGGGGCGGGCGCCGCTCGAAACGTCGGATGGCGCCAGGCGACGACGCCGATCGTGTGGTTCGTCGACAGCGACTGCGTCGCCGAGCCCGACGCGCTCGAGCGGCTGCTGCCGCATCTTGCCGACCCGCAGGTGGCGGGCGTGTCGGGCACCTACTCGATCGATCCGAAGGCGTCGCTCCTCGAGCGGCTGATCCACGAGGAGATCATGGTCCGCCATGCGCGGATGCCGGAGGAGACCGACTTCCTCGCGACCTACGACGTCCTCTACCGGCGCGAGGTGCTCGAGGCGCTCGACGGCTTCGACGAGCGATACCTCAAGGGTCAGGATGCGGAGTTCGCCTTCCGGGCGCTCGAGGCGGGCCATCGCCTTCGCTTCGAGCGTGCCTCGAAGGTGATGCACTTCCACGCCGATCGCCTGTCGCGCTATCTCAAGGTGCAGCGGCAGCAGGGCTACTGGCGGGTCGCGCTGCATCTCGAGCATCCAGGCCGCGGGAGCAATCGCTACAGCAACGCCCTTGATCACCTGCAGCCATTCGTCGCGGCAGCGTTCATGGCGACGGCGCTCGTGGCCGTCCTGGCGTCGATCTGGTTCAAGGGTGCTCGCCTCGGAGAGGGATGGCTGTTCGCGGTGTGGCTGATACCGGTGACCCTCGCCGCGATCCTTCTCGTGATGCAGTGGCCGATGGCGCTGGCGATGGCGCGACGGGCTGGCGCGGCGATGCTGTGGTTCGTGCCGCTCGGCGCGATCCGGGCGTGCTGGCGAGCGCTCGGGCTTGTGCAGGGGGTGATCGATCGCTCGATTGGCCGAGGTCCGATC
>JBMTTG010000240.1:0-4609 GCA_049449095.1 Phycisphaerales bacterium
AGGATCACCGCGCCGATCACCGCGTACTCGAGATTGTCGGGGATCCACTCGACGAGGGTGATCGCGTTGCGGAGGACCTGCATGAGCGCTGCGCCGACCACGATTCCCACGACGCTTCCCTCGCCGCCCCGCAGGCTGCAGCCGCCAAGCACCGCCGCCGCGATCGCGTAGAGCTCGTAGAAGTTGCCGAAGTCCGCCGGCTGGGCGCTGCCGATGTCGAGCACAAAGAGCATGCCGCCGAAGGCCGACAGCGTTGCCCCGAGCACGAACGCCGAGAGCGTCACCCACTTGACCGGGATCCCGCTGTACGCCGCCGCCTGCGGATTGCGCCCGGTCGCGAGCAGCCAACGGCCCCACACCGTGAAGCGAAGCAGGAACGCCGCGAGCAGCGCGATCGCGATCAGGCTCACCACCGGCGCCGGAATCGCGAACGCGCTCGGCCCCTCGAACGCCTCGAGATCGGTGAGACCTGGCACCGGAATGCGGCCGGTCGCGAGCGAGCGCAGTTCCTCGAAGCCGTTCTGGAATCCCTGGGTCTGGTCCTCGGTGAAGCCGCGGGCGAGGCCCCGGTAGAAGAGCAGCCCGCAGAGCGTCACGAGAAACGGCTGCAGCCGTCCCCACGAGACGAGCGCGCCGTGGAAGAGGCCGATCAGGATGCCCGCGGCGATCACCGCGGCGACCGCCGCGGGCACCGACCACTCCTGCGAGACGAGCAGCCACGGCAGCTGACAACCCGCGAGGCACACCACCGAGCCGGTCGAGAGGTCGATGCCGCCGGCCATGATCACGATGCCCGCGCCGATCGCGAGGATCCCGAAGAGTGCCGTGCGCCGGCAGAGGTTCTCGAGGTTGTAGGCGGAGAGGAATCCCTCGGTCGAGAAGGCGGTGAACGCCGCGATCGCCAGCATGAGGACCAGGATGCCGATCGCCTTCTTCATGCCGCTCGCTCCGCGGTCATGAGCCGCATGAGCGACTCCTCGGTCGCGTCGCCTGCGTCGATCGACCCGGTGATCTCGCCCTCGCGCAGGCAGACGATGCGATCGGAGAGTGCGAGCACTTCGTCGAGTTCGCTGCTTGCAAAGAGGACCGCCGCGCCTTCGGCGGCCAGCCGCCGGACGATCGCATGGATCTCCGCCCGCGCCCCGACGTCGACGCCGCGCGTCGGCTCGTCGAGGAGCAGCACCTTGGGCTGCGTGGCGATCCAGCGGCCAAGCACGACCTTCTGCTGATTGCCTCCCGAAAGCGTGCCCGCGGCGCGAGCGTGATCGGGCGGCCGCAGTTGCAGTTCTCGCGCGAGGCGATCGGCCAGCGATCGTTCGCCCACGCCCGACACGATGCCGAACCTCGCAAGCCTCGCCAGCGTCGCGATCGAGAAGTTGCGGCGGACCGGATCGGGCAGGAAGAGCCCGTGGTGCGCCCGATCCTCGGGCACGAGGGCCATGCCCCGCTGCGCGGCGACGCGAGGGCTTCCCTTGGGAAGCGCTCGATCATCGAGCCGGATCTCCCCCGCAACCGCTCGACGCACGCCGAAGATCGTCTCGAGCAGTTCGGTCCGGCCGCTGCCGACGAGTCCCGCGATGCCGACCACCTCGCCCGATCGCACCTCGAGATCGACCGCGACCGCCGGATGCGCCTCGGTGCGAACTCGACGCAACGAGAGCAGCGGATCGCCCGGCGCCGACGCGCGGCGCTCGACGGCCTCCACGCTCCGCCCGACCATCAGCGAGACGATCGCGTCGCGCGTGGCCTCGGCCCGCGACAGCGCTCCGCGAAGGGTCCCGTCGCGAAGGACCACGATGCGATCGGCGATCCGCAGCACCTCGTCGAGGCGGTGGCTGATGAGGACGATCGCCGTCCCGCGGCGTCGCAGGTCCGAGAGCAGCGCGAGCAGGCGATCGGTCTCGGCCTTCGAGAGGCTCGCGGTCGGCTCGTCGAGGATGAGCACCCGCGCCTCGACCGAGAGCGCCTTGGCGATCTCGACCAGCTGCCGCGCACCGACGCCAAGCGAGGCGACCGGCGTGTGCGGCGCGATCGCGAGCCCGACCTTGGCAAGCGCCTCTTCGGCGATCCTCGCCGCGGCCCGGAGATCGAGCACCCCGAGCCTCCTCGGCTCCTGCCCAAGCACGATGTTCGCCGCGACGTCGAGGTTCTCCGCGAGGTTCAGTTCTTGATGCACGAGGGCGATGCCTCGCCGCTGCGCGTCTCGCACCGAGCGGAAGCGCACCGCCTTGCCATCGATCTCGAGCGAACCTCCGTCGGGCTCGTGCACGCCCGCGAGGATCTTCATGAGCGTGCTCTTGCCGGCACCGTTCTCGCCGACCACCGCGAGCACCTCGCCCGCGCGGACCACGCTGTCGACGCGATCGAGCGCGACCACCCCGCCGAATCGCTTGGTGAGACCGCGGGCCTCGATCAACGGGCGCGGCGAGGACGGGTCGGCGGCGGCCATCGCGCGTTCAGCCGCCCTGCTCGGCCGACGCCGCACGGGCCTTCATCTCGGCCTCGAACGCCGCAAGGTTCGCCTGCTTGATCGCCTTCGCGGGCACGGGCATCACGCCGCTTGCGGGCAGCTTCGACGCGTCGCCCTTGCACAGCGCATTCAGCAGCTCGACGGAGGCGTATCCATACATGAACGGATCCTGCACCACGGTGCCGTGGACGGTGCCCTTGCGGATGCCTTCGAGAGTCTGCGGCGCCTCGTCGAAGGCGACGACCTTCACCTTGCCGGCCTTGCCCGAGCGCTCGAGGGCCTCAAGCATGAGCGGCGGGTTGTATTCGAAGAGCCCCACCATGCCGTCGAGACCCGGGTACCGCGCGATCACGTCCTCGACGTTCGCCTTCGCCTTCGCGCGGTCGAACTGGTCGGTGTAGGTGCCGACGACGGTGAAGCCGTTCCCCGAGATCGCGGCGCCCGGCGGATCGAAGCGGTTCGCGTCCGGCTCCCGTCCCAGGAGCTCGTCGATGAGTCCCTGTCGGCGCCGCCGAGCGTTGTCCTGCTCGAGACGGCCCACGAAGATCGCGACCTCGCCGCCGTCGGGAAGCGTCTCCTTGAGGAGGCGGCCGCACAGGCGGCCCGCCTCGTAGTTGTCGACGCCGATGTAGCAGAGCCTCGCGCTCTCGGGCGCGTCGCTGTCGTGGGTGATGAGGAGCGCCCGCCGCGCGACGGCGTTCAGCGTGTCCGACTGGTTCGCCGGATCGATCGGGCTCACCGCGATGCCGTCGATGCCCCGGGTGACCAGGTCTTCGAGCATGCGCTTCTGGTCGCCGATCCCGTTGGGCGGCATGTGGACGCTGACGACGGCGCCGGTGTCCTTCGCCGCCGCCTCGGCACCGGCCTTGGCGAGCACCCAGAAGAAGGCGACGCCGTTGCTCACGAAGGCGATCTTCGGCGGATCCTTGGGCGAGGCCTTCATCGACTCGATCGCCTTCTTCTGCCGGGCGATCAGGGCATCGCGGCTCTGCGCGAGGGCGGGCGAGGCGGCCGCGACGAGCGCAGCCGCGACGGCGATCGAACGGATGGCGTGTCGCACGGGAGAGTCTCCTGGCGCGCGGCACGTCGCCGCGCGGCGGTTCACACGACGGTCATGCCGCCGTTGACGTGGATGTCCTGGCCGGTGACGAAGGACGCCGCGTCGCTCGCGAGAAAGACGATCGCGCCGCCGACATCCTCGGGAATGCCCCATCGATCCATCGGGATCAGGCTGCGATAGGCGTCCTTTTCATGCTGCGGATCGTGCTCGTGGCGCTCGACCGGGATCCAGCCCGGCGCGATCATGTTGACGGTGATGTGCCAGGGCGCGAGTTCGTTGGCCATCGAGCGCGACCAGCCGACCTGGGCTCCCTTCGCGGCGACGTAGGCCGAGAACGGGGCGACGCCGCGATTGAAGACCTCGCTCGTGATGTTCACGATCCGGCCCCAGCGCTGCGCCTTCATGTGCGGCAGCACCGCGCGGGTCAGCAGGTACGGGCTCTTCACGAAGAAGTCGAGCATCGACTGATAGAAGGACCAGTCGTACTCCTCGATCGGCTTGAGCGGCTGCGCGGGCGTCGCGTTGAGGACGAGGATGTCGACCGGCCCGAGTTCGCTCGCGATCGACGCGACCATCGCGTCCACCTCGGCCTCGTCGATCACGCTGCCTCGGAAGAGCCCGCCTTCGAAGCCCTCGGCGCGGTACTCCGCGAAGGTGCGTTCGGCCCACGCATGGTCGTTGGCGTAGTTGAAGGCGACCTTCGCGCCGGCGGATCCCAAGGCGAAGGCCATCGCCTTGCCGAGCCCGCGGGTCGATCCGGTGACGAGGGCGACCTTGCCGGCGAGAGAGAAGTTCGGTGGCTTCATCGGAGGCGGCAGACTAGCCGAACCGGGCTGCAGCCCACGCACGCCCTCCAACACCACGACCCCGCCGCCCCGAATGAACGGAAGCGGCGGGAGTCGCGGTGGTGTGCCGTAGTCCGGGCTGATTCGGCCGGACGATGGTGGATGTCGTGACGCTGCGCCTTCGCTCAACGACCCCTGCGCCGACCTCGCAGCCCCGCGGCGCCGATCGCGAGCGCGAGCAGCCCGCCGCCGCCCGGGATCGCCGAAGCGGTGAAGCCCGCCGGCAGGTAGCCG
>JBMTTG010000241.1:0-4604 GCA_049449095.1 Phycisphaerales bacterium
TCCCCTGAACGCGGAGCAGTCCGGGGGAGGTGCCGAGCGCCGCGAGGCGGAGGGGGCGTGCTGAGGCGGGAGGCGCTCTTCCCGCACTCCACCCCTTGCCCGCACCTCGCCATCCGCCACAATCCCCGCGTGCTCCTCGTCCTCGACAACTACGACTCCTTCACCTTCAACCTCGTGCAGGGGATCGGGGCGATCGCGCCGGATCTCGAGATCCGCGTCGTGCGCAACGACCGCATCAGCGCGATCGAGGCGGAAGCCCTCGCGCCGCAGGCGCTGCTCATCTCGCCTGGCCCCTGCGGACCGGCGGAGGCGGGCGTCTCGGTCGAGTTGATCCGGCGCTTCGCGGGCCGCATCCCGATCCTGGGCGTGTGTCTTGGCCATCAGGCGATCGCGGCCGCCTTCGGTATGGAGGTGGTCCGAGCCCCGCGACCCGTGCACGGCACCGCTTGGACGGTGCATCACGACGGGCAGGGGTTTCTCGCGGGCCTGCCGAGCCCGCTCCCCGCGGCGCGATACCACTCGCTGCTCGTCGAGGCCGCGTCGGTGCGTCCGCCGTTTCGCGTGAGTGCGTGGACCGACGACGGCCTCGTGATGGGCCTGCGTCGCGAGGTGCCGGGCGAAGCGCCGCTCGAGGGCGTGCAGTTCCACCCCGAGAGCTACCTCACGCCCGAAGGCCCGCGGCTTCTCGCGAACTTCCTCGGCGGCCCGCTCGCGGCGCTGATGGCTGCGGTCAGTCGTTGACGCGGTAGTAGGTCGCGAGGTGGGCGATGAAGGCGTCGGCACTGGTGCCGAAGGCCCGCTCGAAGGCGACCTTCACGCTCATCCCTGAACGAACCGCGGCGAGGAAGCGATCGAGTCCCTGCGGATTGCCCTCCGCGAGCCGCTGCACCGCGAGGAAGGCCACCGCCTGCGCTGGCCCGTTCAGGTCGATCCACGCCGGGTCCTCGGGGGGCTTCGACAGCAATGCTGCGAGATCGCCGCCACCGCGAATGAAGGCGAGCCCGTTGCGTCGCAGGACCGGCTCGAGCGACGGCGGCGAGGCGTGCATCGCGACGAGCTGCGAGGCGAGACCCTCGCGAATCCACGCCGGCAGCGATCGTTCGCCGGAGAGCTCGAACTGCTCGCGCAGCAGGCTCATCGCGAGCGCCCGCCCGACCGCGGCGCGGAAGGTGGCCTCGTCGGGATCGTGCCAGGCGTCGATCAGCGGCACTGCGGCGTCGTCGAGCGCGAGTTCCTGGGTGGTGGCGAGGCGCGAGGCGAGCGGAGCCTGCGAGAAGAGCGTCGCTTCGGCGAGCTCGAAGGCGTCGCGGGTGGGGTGAAGGACGATCACGCGTGTCGGCGATGGGGGATCGGTTGCCGCAAAGCCGCCAAGCGTGCGCCGCATTGCGGCGAGCATGGTCGAGAAGCGGACCGCGGTCGCGGCGGCGAGTCGACGGACGGCCGGATCGGCGCCCTCCACGCATCGCGGGTCGAAGAGGACGACGCCCGCCGACTCGACCGCGACTTCGCGCCGGCCGATCGAGGCAAGCGCCGCGCGGAGGGGCTCGCGTCGGGCGGCGGTGAGGTCGCCGACCGAGCCGGGCGTTGGCCGGCTCTCGGGGAGATCGCGTCGCAGGAGCGAGGGCGACTCGGCTGCGATCGGGGCGGGCGGTGGGGGCTCCGGCGCCGATTCGGCCGGAGTCGAGCCGGCGGGAGGCTCGGCCCCCGCGACCGCGGCGATGGCGGCGATGGCGAGTCCGATTGCCGGATTGGCAGGTCGCAGACGGCGCATTCCTTATAGAGGGTATTCGCGACCCCGCTGGAGGCCTCGGAAAGGGGCAACTTCCGCGATCTCCGGGGAGGTCCTGCTGGTACGAAGGTTGCGGTTTGCCGATACCCGTTGCCGGAAGGGGAGCGACTCCGCGTCGCCCGGCCGGGCTGTCCCGGACCCCTACCATCGACCCGACCCGCTTCGGCGGAACCGCAGGAGGCACTGCATGTTCGAGCGACTGACCGACCGAGCCCGCAAGGTGATGGCCCTCGCCAATCAGGAGGCGCAGCGGTTCAACCACGAGTACATCGGGACCGAGCACATCCTGCTCGGCCTGGTGAAGGAGGGCAGCGGCGTCGGGGCGAACGTCCTGAAGAACCTCGGCATCGATCTGCGCAAGGTCCGCCTCGAGGTCGAGAAGCTCGTCAAGAGCGGCCCCGAGATGGTGACGATGGGCAAGCTCCCGCAGACCCCGCGGGCGAAGAAGGTCATCGAGTACGCCATCGAGGAGGCCCGCAACCTCAACCACAACTACGTCGGCACCGAGCATCTGCTGCTCGGGCTGCTGCGCGAGCACGATGGCGTGGCGGCGCAGGTGCTGCTCAACCTCGGGCTCAAGCTCGAGGAGGTCCGCGAGGAGGTGCTGAACCTGCTCGGGGCGGGCGTCGAGAACGAGGAGCAGGCCGGTCCGGGCGAGCCCGAGGCCGCCGGCGAGCCGGGCCCGACCGCGCGTCGCGGCAAGAGCAAGACTCCCGCCCTCGACAGCTTCGGCCGCGACCTGACCGAACTCGCCAAGAACGGCGAGCTCGACCCGGTGATCGGCCGCGCGGGCGAGATCGAGCGCCTCATCCAGGTGCTCTGCCGCCGCACCAAGAACAACCCCGTCCTCCTCGGCGAGGCCGGCGTCGGCAAGACCGCGATCGTCGAGGGCCTCGCCCAGGCGATCATCTCGCAGGACGTCCCGGACCTCCTCTTCGACAAGCGGCTCGTCGTGCTCGACCTCGCCGCGATGGTCGCGGGCACCAAGTACCGCGGCCAGTTCGAGGAGCGGATCAAGGCGGTGATGAACGAGGTTCGCCGGGCGAAGAACGTGCTGCTCTTCATCGACGAGCTGCACACCCTCGTCGGTGCCGGTGGCGCCGAGGGCGCCATCGACGCCTCGAACGTCCTCAAGCCGGCGCTGGCCCGCGGCGAGATCCAGTGCATCGGCGCGACCACCTTCGACGAGTACCGCAAGTACATCGAGAAGGACGCCGCGCTCGAGCGCCGCTTCCAGTCGATCCCGGTCGAGCCGCCGTCGGCGGAGCAGACCGTCGAGATCCTCAAGGGGCTTCGCGAGAAGTACCAGCAGCACCACCGCGTGCGCTACACCGACGAGGCGATCCGCTCGGCGGTGGAACTGTCGGGGCGGTACATCCCCGGCCGCGTGCAGCCCGACAAGTCGATCGACGTGCTCGACGAGGCGGGCGCCCGCCTGCGGCTCAAGAGCATGACCAAGCCGCCGGATCTCGCCGAGATCGAGGAGAAGATCGAACGGCTCTCCATCTCGAAGGACGAGGCGGTCAAGGCCGCCGACTACGAGCGGGCCGCGGACCTTCGCGACCAGGCGGAGAAGCTCCGCAAGCAGAAGGAGAAGGTCCAGCAGGACTGGCGCGACCGCATGAACCAGATCGACGCGGTCGTCGACGAGGAGGTCATCGCCGAGGTCGTCAGCAAGATGACCGGCGTGCCGCTCACCCGACTCGAGAAGGAGGAGTCGCAGCGGCTGCTCGCCCTCGAAGGCGAACTGCACAAGACCGTGGTCAGCCAGGACGAGGCGGTCAAGGCCGTCGCCCGGGCGATCCGCAAGGCGCGATCGGGCCTCAAGGACCCGAAGCGGCCGATGGGCTCGTTCATCTTCGTCGGCCCCTCGGGCGTCGGAAAGACGCTGCTCGCCAAGGCGCTCGCGGAGTTCATGTTCGGTGATCAGGACGCCCTGATCTACCTCGACATGAGCGAGTACATGGAGAAGCACAACGTGAGCCGCCTCATCGGCGCGCCTCCCGGATACGTGGGCTACGAGGAGGGCGGCCAGCTCACCGAGCGCATCCGCCGCCGCCCGTACTCGGTCGTGCTGCTCGACGAGGTCGAGAAGGCGCACCCCGACGTCTTCAACATGCTCCTCCAGATCATGGAGGAGGGACGCCTCACCGACTCGTTCGGCCGGCACGTCGACTTCAAGAACGTCATCCTCATCATGACGAGCAACATCGGCGCCGACCTCATCAAGGGCGGGGCGGGCTTCGGCTTCGGCAAGCGTGCCGCGGTGCAGGACCACGACAAGATGCGCACCGCGCTGATGCACGAGGCGGAGAAGTTCTTCCGTCCCGAGTTCATCAACCGCCTCGACGAGATCATCGTGTTCCGCCCGCTCGTCAAGGACGACCTCAACCACATCATCGAGATGGAGCTCTCCAAGGTGCGCCAGCGGCTCGAGGAGAAGGGCATGAAGCTCGAACTCGACCAGGCCGCCAAGGACTTCCTGATCGACAAGGGCTACAACCCCGACTTCGGAGCGCGTCCGCTCCGCCGGGCCCTCGGCACCTACATCGAGGATCCGCTCGCGGAGAACCTGCTCAGCGGCTCGTTCGGCGCCGGGCAGACCGTCGCGGTCACGCGGCGCGAGGGCGAGGAGCACCTGCGCTTCGAGGCCCGCGAGACGCCGGCGGCGGAGTCCGACGGCGAGGGTGGCAACGGCGACGGCGGCGAAGGTTCGCCCAAGCCCGAGCCGAGCGCCAGCGCCGGCTGATCGTCGGCGGAAATCCAAGTCTCACGCGACGGGCGCCCGGTCGGGCGCCCGTCTTTGCAGATCGGA
>JBMTTG010000242.1:0-4567 GCA_049449095.1 Phycisphaerales bacterium
TCTACGACGACTCGTCTCCACTCCGCGAAGACTCGAACCTCCGACCGAGCTGATCCGGAGGCTCGCGTGAGCCGGAGAAGCAACTGCCTCGCGTGACCCCCCGCCCGCTCGGCTCGGCGGGCAACCGTGTTGGACGGGATGGACCACGCGCCGCCGGAACCGCGTGACGAAGGGCCGAGGCGGTGCGCCAGGGCGCCGGCAGCGACGGGTTGTCGCGCTCACTCCCGATCCGGAGTTTTCGCCGGAACATCGCGCTTGCTGCGCGTTTGGAGCGATCCTCACTGACGCCGCTCCGGCCGACTGCCCCAAGGCGGCCAGGCTCGCCCAATGGGGGATCGCCGCCGTGCCAACGATCAGCATGTTCTTCGGAATCGTCGTGCTCCTGTACTACCGCGACGATCGCCGCCACCACCGACCGCACATCCACGCCCGCCACCAGGACCGCGAAGTAGTTGTCGCGATCGACGACTCGGAGGTCCTCGAGGGCTCGCTTCCACTCCGGCAGATGCGTCTGCTGCTTGCATGGATCGAGATCCATCGCGAGGACCTGCTCGCGAACTGGGATCTCGCGGTGCAGGGGCTGCCGCCGTTCCGCATTCCGCCGCTACGCTGAAGATGTGCCGCAACTCCTCTCCATCGTGCCGCTTCCCGAGCACCGACTGCTCCTGGAGTATCAGGGCGGTGAGCGGCGCTGCTTCGATCTCAAGCCCTTGCTCTCCCTGCCGCCGTGGACCCCGCTCGTCGACGAAGCCCTCTTCCGACGCGTGCGGCTTGTGCACGGGACCGCCGCGTGGCCTGGCGAGATCGATCTGGCCCCCGAGACCCTCTACGACGACTCGTCTCCACTCCGCGAAGACTCGAACCTCCGACCGAGCTGATCGAGGTCGGCCGCGAGCAAGCGAGCAGCTCGCCTTCGTCAGGTCTTCGCCATCGGCCGCCGGACGAGCAGCATCGAACGCATCGGTGGGCACTCGACGGCGTATCGCCAGTGCTCGAACGCCTCGTAGGGTTCGCCGAGGAATCGCAACGCCTCCGACACCAGCGTGCGGTAGCCCGCGTTCGCGCGCCGCAGCGGCTCCGGAAGATCGAGCGCCTCGGCGACTCCGAACGATCCCATCACCTCGATCCTTCAGGCGGGGCGGGTAGAGCCTGAGGAGGCCACGCGGCCTTCGGGGATGCACACCGAGCGATCGGGTGGGGCGTTTGGCCACCACCGTGGTTCAAGTCCATCACCCCCACCGCTATCCTCGCCGCATGAATCGAATTCCCGCGTTCGCGGCGGCCGTGGCCATCGTCTCCCTCGCGTCGACCCTCGCGGCGCATCCGCCGCTCGCCGACGGCCACGAACTCCATGAGGAGACGTGGCTCGCGATCGAGAAGCTCTCGCAGCCCGACAAGTTCCGCCAGCTCGAGGAGATCCTGCCCACGCCGAACGCCTTTCGGACCGCCTCCGGGGCGCCGGGACCCGAGTACTGGCAGAACCGCGCCGACTACGCGATCGACGTGCGGCTCGACGACGAGGGCCACCGCATCGAAGGCTTCGAGCGGGTGACCTACTTCAACGACAGCCCCGACGACCTGACCTATCTCTGGATGCAGCTCGAGCCGAACCGCTACGCGAAGGGTTCGCAGGCGCTGCTCTCCGATTCGGGCCCCGACCTCCGCAACGATCAGAACGTCGGGTTCCTCCGCGAACTCGACGCCAACCGGAACTGGACCGGCGGCGTGACGATCGAGTCGGTGCTCGACGCCGCGGGCGAGCCGCTTCCGCACACGATCGTCGGCACCATGATGCGGATCGATCTGCCCGAGCCGCTCGAGGCCGGTCAGTCGATCGGGTTCTCGATCCGCTGGCACTACCCGATGCGCGAGAAGCGGCAGGGTCGCGGCCGAAGCCTCTACGAGTGGTTCCCCGAGGACGGCAACGCGCTCTATCTCGTCTCGAAGTGGTTCCCGCGGATGTGCGCCTACACCGACGCGACCGGCTGGCAGCACAAGCAGTTCCTCGGGCGCGGCGAGTTCACGCTCGAGTTCGGCGACTACGAGGTCGCCATCGACGTGCCGGAGACCTTCGTCGTCGCAGCCACCGGTGAACTCGAGAACGCCGACGAGGTGCTGACCGACGCGCAGCGCAAGCGGCTCGACGAGGCGCGCGGCGCCGAACGGCCGCTCTACGTCGTCTCGCCCGAGGAGGCGCTCGCCAACGAGGCCCGCGATCGCGAGCTGAAGGAGGCCGGCACCCGCGGCCGCCGCACCTGGCGCTTCGCCGCCGAGGACGTCCGCGACTTCGCATGGGCCGCGAGCCCCAAGTTCATCTGGGACGCCTTCGGGGTGGCGGTGCCGGGGCGCGACGATCCCGAGACCGACGAGCGGTCGACGATGTGCATGAGCTTCTGGCCCAACGCCGCCGAGCCGCTCTGGTCCAAGTACTCGACGCAGTCGGTCGCCCACGCGATCGAGGCCTACAGCGACATCGCCTATCCCTATCCGTACCCCACCGCGATCTCCGTGAACGGACCGGTCGGCGGCATGGAGTACCCGATGATCACCTTCAACGGGCCGCGTCCCGAGAAGGACGGCACCTGGAGCGAGGGCACGCAGAAGGGCCTCGTCAAGGTGATCATCCACGAGGTCGGGCACTTCTGGTTCCCCATGATCATCAACAGCGACGAACGCCAGTGGACCTGGATGGACGAGGGCCTCAACACCTTCGTGCAGCGTCTGGCGGAGCGGCGGTGGGACGAGCGCTGGACCCGCGGTCGCGGCGAACCGCAGGCGATCGTGGGCTACATGATCAGCGAGGACCAGCGTCCGATCATGACCAACTCCGAGAGCGTCATCCAGTTCGGCAACAACGCCTACGCGAAGCCGGCCGCGGCGCTCAACATCCTTCGCGAGACGGTGATGGGCCGCGAGCTCTTCGACTTCGCCTTCCGCGAGTACTGCCGCCGCTGGGCGTTCAGGCGGCCGATGCCCGCGGACTTCTTCCGCACCATGGAGGACGCGAGCGGCGTCGACCTCGACTGGTTCTGGCGCGGCTGGTTCTACTCGACCGAGCACGTGGATGTCGGCATCGAGAAGGTGACGGCGTTCCGCCTCGACACCGGCGATCCCGATCTCGACAAGGCCTTCCGCAAGGCCGATCGCGATGGACGCCCCTCGACGGTCAGCGTCGAGCGCGACGCGGGCAGCGCGCGGCGCACCGATCGCTTCCCCGAGCTCGAGGACTTCTACGACCGCTTCGACGAACTCGACGTCACGCCCGAGGATCGCCGCGCGTATCGGCGCTGGCTCGACTCGATGCCCGAGGCCGATCGCGACCTCTGGTCGGCGCCGGAGTTCTTCACCGTGGTCCGCTTCCGCAACTTCGGCGGCGTGGTGATGCCGCTGCCGGTGCTTGTCGCGTACGAGGACGGATCGGAGGAACTCGTGCGGCTCCCCGCGGAGATCTGGAAGCAGGACCACGAGGCGGTCTCGAAGCTCTTCGTCACCGAGAAGCGGCCCGTCGCCTTCCAACTCGATCCCTTCGGCGAACTCGCCGACGCCGACCGCACCAACAACCGCTATCCCTCGGAGTTCGTCGGCGCCACCTTCGCGGTGCGTCCCGACACCGGCCGTGGCGACAACCCGATGCGCCGTGCGATCGCCGAGGAGTACGTCGGCCCGACCGAGGCGAAGGCCCGCGCCGCCGCGGCGGCGCTGATCGCCGCGTGGAAGCAGGATGCGGCCATGGCGGCGCTGGCGCCGGCGACGTCGCGCGACGCGATTCTCGCCGCGGTCGACGCGGCGCTGCTTGCCGATGCCGCGGAGAAGCCGTTCGAGATCGAGTTCGGCGAGGATCCCGCGATCGTCGAGCGGCCGAGCGAGGTCGTCTTCGTGGTGCTGCGGGCGTCGGGTCCCGACGGCCTGCACGGAACCCGCGACGACCGCGACTTCAGCTTCCGAGGCGACGGGACGATCGGCGAGGCGAAGGGGAATCGCTGAGCGTCGAAGCGTCGGCGGTCAGCCGGAACGGCGCCATCGCCGCTGCTTGAAATCCCAGCACTCGAGGTCGGGCCGGAGTTCGAGATGGTCGATCTCCGAAACACGGTAGGAGATCTCATCCTCCTCGCCGCGCACGTTCGACTCGTCCGGAGCGTGGTACGACAGCGCGTGCTCGCCATCGGGGTAGAGCATGGTGGAGAAGGGTCTCGCGACGACGAACCGACGTCCGTCGCGGAGATGCACGACGTAGGTGATGAACGGCTGCGCGAAGGCCACGCGTCGAAACTCGTCGGTCGTCACCATCACGGCGTCTCCTCGGAACTCGACCAATCTTGTGCCTCGAAAAGCCTCGAATCAACCTCGATGGCGATGATCTGCGACGCACGGAGCTCGAGATCGATCCACTGGGGATGCCCGGGACGCCTCGCCAGGCCGCGCAGCATGCCCGGTCCGGCGACCACCATCGCCTCGCGGGACCGCAGCTCCCAGACCCCGCCCCCCGCGCCCACCCGGATCGGCGAGAAGGGCTCCGTGGTCAAGCGCCGCATGAGGCGCTCGGGAATGCGCGGTCCCCGGCGACGGG
>JBMTTG010000243.1:0-4561 GCA_049449095.1 Phycisphaerales bacterium
GCCATGTTGAAGCTCCCGCCGGCTCCAAGCGCCGGGCCGCTGCCGTCATCGAAGGAAACCAGGGCGTTGACCTCGGCGTTCACGCCTTCGTCAAGCGGCGACCACGACTGCCCATCCCATCGCGCGATCCGACTCGCGGCGATGCCGCCGGCGGTGGTGAACCAGCCGCCGGCATAGAGCGCCTCGCCCGTGCCGTCGTCGAAGACTGCCAGCGAGAGGACCCGCTCGTCCATCCCCGTGGCAAGCGGCGACCACGACTGCCCGCTCCACCGGGCGATGCGGTTCCCGGCGCCGTTCTGCGCCGTGCTGAAGCTCCCGCCGGCATAGAGCGCCTCGCCGGTGCCGTCGTCGAAGACCGCCAAGGCGAGCACCTCGCCGCCGACCTGCTGCCCGACGAGCGACGACCATGCCGTGCCATTCCAGCGGGCGAGATTGGGCGACGTCACGCCGCCGGCCTGGAAGAAGTTCCCGCCCACATAGAGCGCTGATCCGCTGCCGTCGTCGAAGACCACGAGCGACGAACCCGGTCCGTCGAGTCCGCCGCCAACGGGCGACCACGCCTGACCGTTCCACTTGGCGATTCGGTTCACGCCGACGTTGCCCGCGTTCGTGAACCGGCCGGTGGCGTAGAGCGCCGGACCGGTGCCGTCGTCGAAGACCGCGAGCGCCGCGACCCGGTCCTGTCCGCCGTTGCCGAGGCCCGTGCCGACCGGCGACCACGACTGGCCGTCCCACTTCGCGATGCCCTTCACCGGACCGCTGACGAGGACTTCGAGGAATCCGCCCGCGTAGAGCGCTGGCCCGCTCCCATCGTCGAAGACCGCGAGCGCCCGCACCTCGCCGCCCACGCCGATGCCGACGTCGGACCACGAGTCGCCGTCCCACTTGGCGATGTTGTAGGCCTCGACGCCGCCGGCCTGCTGGAAGGAGCCGCCCGCGTAGAGCGCCGGCCCGGTGCCGTCGTCGAAGACCGCCAACGCGCTCACGGATCCGTTGACACCCGGCTGCCCGATTCCCGGGATCCATGCGTACTCGCCCTGGCAGCCGCCGCCGACGGGAGTCACGACGATCGGCGGCGCCTGATTCACGCCACCGACGTCGACCGGGCTCACGAACACGCTCCCCTGATACGTGACGCCACCGATCGTCGCCACCGCCGAGAGCGTCACGCTCGACACGCCCGAGTCGATCTCGACTTCAAGCGCGTAGATCCCCGACGGGCTCGTGATCGCGACGCCACCGAGATCGCTCATGACCACCGCGTCGACGACTGGCGCGCCGTCGGCCAATCGCACGTCGCCGACGAAGGTCGTGAACGGCGGAGGCGCCGCGGCCTGCGTGACCACGTGGCCCTGCCCGCCGGCGACGATCGTCGCGGTGCGGGCAGCGTCGCCGGTGTTGGGCTCCACCACGTAGGTGACGATGCCGCTCGTGCCTGACCCCGTCGCGCCGGAGGTGATCACGAGCCACGGCGCGCTGGAGGCGGCGCTCCATGTGCAGATCGCGCCGCTCGTCGTGATCTCGACGCTTCCGTTGCCGCCATCGGCCTCGAAGAGCGCGCTCTCGGGCAGGAATCCCGTCACGAAGCAGCCGCCCTGCGGACCAAGCACGATGTCCGGCACCGGTGTCACGCCGTCGGGCACGACTTCCGCCGAGAGGGCCGTGCCCACGTAGAACCTTCCCTCGAAGGTCGCGGTCGCGGTGACGAGCACGCCGCCGAGGCCGAATGGCGCCTGCGCGTCGATGGAGTAGAAGCCCTCGCCGTCGGCCGTCGAAGTGAAGTCGCCGACGGCGACCTCCGCGCCGGCGAACGGACCGCCATCGGGAGTCTTCACGAAGCCTTCGAAGGTCGACGCGACGATCGGCGGCGGGCACACGTCGCCGCAGACCGCTCGCGCGATCTGCACGCATGCGGCATCCCACGAGACGGTGCAGCAGGTCGGATCGACGGTGCAGACCGATGCGCAGCAGGCGCCGTCGGCGCAGTAGGGATTCTCATGCACCTCGCAGCAGCTCCCGGCCTGCGGCGCGCCGCAATAGAGCTGGTTCGGCGAGACCGAAAGCAGGATGCGATCAAGCAGCAGCACGCTACCGCCGCTGCTCGGGCCGGCCTCCTCGATCCGCACCACGAACGAGCCGAGTCCCGGCAGCACCGGCACGACCGCGGCGCCACGACGCCATCCGGTGTGGCCGACGGTGCCGCCGCTTCCTGGCAGCGAGACCCCTTCGAGGATGGTGAAGGTCGACGAGGCGACGGTCTCGATCGCGAGCAGCGTCGAGACCTCGCCCTGCTCGAGCACGATCCGCATGCGATCGGAGAGCGGATCGCCCGCTCGCTCGGGCCACTGCCCGCTGATGAAGTCGTAGTCGAAGGTGATCGCGAACTCGCCGACGCCCGGCTGGACCGCAAACTCCTTGACGAGCCGCGGACTCGTGCCGCCGCCGGTCGCGAGGTAGGCCATGCGATCGCCCTCGGTCGGCAGGATCGGCCCGAACGAGCCAACGACCGCGACGGTGCCTTCGGTGATCCAGGTCGCGAGCCCCGGCAATTCGAAGCCGCCATCGAACGCGCTCGCGAAGAGAGCGGCGCGCCCGGCGCCGAGCCCGACCGGCTCGGCGAAGGGCGTCGCGCCCGCGAGAAGCCGCGTGCGAACCTCTTCCGCGCTCTGGGCTGGATCGAGCGACCACACCGCGGCCGCGGCGCCCGACACGAGCGCTGCCGCCGGACTGGTTCCGGTCGAGGCTCCGTAGCCGCCGCCGGCTTCCGTGCAGGGCACCGCCTGCCCTGGCGCCGCGAGGTCGACCCAGGCGCCGGTCCCGCCATCGGGAAGCGGCGCCCCCTGATCGTCCACCGCGCCGATGCACAGCACGCTCTCGTAGGCGCAGGGATAGAACGGTTCGCCCGGCACGCTGCCCGAGGACGCGATCACGAGCGATCCCTGTTCACGAGCGAAGAGCACCGCCTTCTCGAGCGGCTCGCTCGGCGTCGCGACGCCGCCGCTCACGTTGATCACCTTGACGCCTCGCGCTGCGGCGAAGGCGATCGCCTCCGCGAGGTCGAGCGAACTGCCGCCGAGACCGCGCACGGCGACGATGGGACTCGCCCACGCGACACCCGCGATGCCGATCGCGTTGTCGCCGGTCGCGGCGGCGATGCCGGCCATGCACGTGCCGTGCCCATCGGCATCGCCGGAGAGATCGCCGCCTCCGCCGACGATGTCCGCTCCCGGAAGCAGCACCACCCGTGTGCCGGATGTGTCGGCGAGATCGGGATGCGCCGGATCGACTCCGGTGTCGACGATCGCGAGCGGGATCGTTCCCTTGGCGATCGTCCAGGCCTCGGCGGAGCGGATCGCCTGCACGCCGAACTGCCCTGGGTACAGCGGATCGTTTGGCACGAGTTCCGTCGCGTAGGTCGGGAAGAGCGGCTCGACGATGTCGATGTCGACGACCGTCTTCATCTGCGCGATGACCTCGAGCACCCCCTGCGCCGTGCCATCGCCGGGAATCGACATCTGGTAGCCGCCGGCGGCCGGGACGAAGCCCGCGATCACGCCGCCGAACTGCGCCGCGATCTCGGCGATGCGGGCGTCGCTCGTTCCCGCGATGAAGGAGACGAAGATCTGGTTCGAGTAGATCGCGGTGCCATCGGGAGCCTCGACCACCGCGTCGGGATCCGAGGGTGCCGTCCCGATCGGGAACGAGGTCACCGGAAGTACGAGGACCTCGCTCTCGAGGCCGCTTCCCGCAACCGAGGTGCTCTCGAAGGCGCGGTAGTACCGCACCGTCTCGTTCGCCGCGGGATCGAGGTTCGCGGATCCCGAGTAGACGCCATCGCCCGCCACAAGATCGGGCGACACGCCATCGTCGCGCAGCTCCGCCACAACGCCGGTGAAGGGACTCCCTTCGGCATCGGTGCGACGCAGGTCGAATCGCGTCGGAACGTCCCCCCCACCTGAAACCGCGATCGAGAAGACCACCGACGTCGTCGCGCCTCCATTGACCGCGCCGGGTTCGGCGCCGAGCGGCGACAGGACTGGTGCATCGCCCGCCGGCAGCACCGACACCGGAATCGTGGCGTTCGCGTCGCCGCCGGCCCAGGTGGCGAGCGTCGAGAGTTCGAAGAGGCCCTCGCTCGTGCCCGAGATCGTGGTGTTGAAGACGACGGTGCCGTCGGTGGAGACCAGCAGCGAACCGCCGGGCAGATCGTTCGAGATCGAGAGCCCCGCGGGCGAACCGCTCTGCGCCACCACGATCTCGATCGGCTCGGTGAGCCCGCTGACGACGACCTCGAACGGAGTGGCTGCCGAGGCGCCGGCGACGAAGTCGACCGATTCGCTGCCGGGAACCAGCGTGATCTCGAGCGCGGGTCCCGGGCACTCGCCCCAGGAGCTCAGGAGGATCGAGAGATCCGCCCCGTCGGTGGTGCCGCTTCCATTGAGATCGGTCGGGCCGGGTTGTCCCCATCCGCCGAGGAGTTGGGCGAGGTCCGCGCCGTCGACGCGGCCATCGCCGTTCAGGTCGGCAATGCATCCGTCGCCGCCGCCAGCCATGGCCGACG
>JBMTTG010000244.1:0-4557 GCA_049449095.1 Phycisphaerales bacterium
CGCTCGGTCGATAACCCCGGTCCGTCCCTCGAACCGGTCCGCCCGCGGCCCTCCGCGCGACCGGCGCCTCCGCGTCCCGAAGAGCCTCAGACATGCCCCGCAACATCCCGGTCGGAAACGGTGAGCTTCTCGTCACGTTCGACGACCTCTACCGGATCCGCGATCTCTACTGGCCGCACGTCGGCATGCCCAACCACACCGTCGGGCACGTGCAGCGATTCGGCGTCTGGGTCGACGGCGAGTTCGCCTGGATCGAGAACGGCGAGTGGAGCCGAAGCCTGCGGTACCGCCCCGACACGCTCGTGACGGAAGTGAGGCTCCGCAACGACCGCCTCGGCATCGAGCTGGTGTGCAACGACGCGGTCGACTACTGGAGCCCGGTCTACTTCCGCCGCATCACCGCGACGGACCTTCGGGGTCGGCCGCGGGAGCTGCGGCTCTTCTTCCATCACGACCTCTCGGTCAACGAGAGCCCCGTCGGCGACACCGTCAACTGGGATCCCAACACCGGCGGCCTGATCCACTACAAGAACGACTGCTACGTCCTCATCAACGGCTTCGACGGCCGCAACTACGGCATCGACACCTGGGCGACCGGGGCGAAGCGCATCGGCGACGCCGAGGGCACCTGGCGCGACGCCGAGGACGGCATGCTCAGCCAGAACGCGATTGCGCAGGGCTCGGTCGACTCGACGATCGGCCTGAAGATCTCGCTGCGTCCCCACGGCTCGTCGACGGCGCACTACTGGATCGCGATCGGCCGCAGCTACAACGCGGTCGTCGAGCTGAACCGCAAGGTCCACGAGAAGAGCCCGCAGCGGATGATGGACCGCACCGAGGCGTATTGGCGGTGGTGGGCCACCAAGGAGCCGGTCGACTTCTCGCCGCTTCCCGAGCCGATCCGCGACCTCTACGTCCGCAGCGAACTCATCCTGCGGACGCAGATCGACAACGCGGGCGCGATCATCGCGGCCAACGACTCCGACATCACGCACTTCGCCGGCGACACCTACTCCTACTGCTGGCCACGCGACGGCGCGCTCGTCGCGCAGTCGCTCGTGCTCGCCGGGCAGGGCGAACTGAGCCGCTCCTTCTTCCGATTCTGCGAGCGGGTGCTCGGCAAGGACGCCTACTTCCTCCACAAGTACAACCCGACCGGCACCCTCGCCTCGAGCTGGCACCCGTGGGCGCTCGAGGGGCGGCGCATCCTGCCGATCCAGCAGGACGAGACGGCGCTCGTGCTGTGGGCGCTGCGTCGCCACTTCGAGGTCTTCCGCGACGTCGAGTTCATCAAGAACGTCTACAACCGGCTCGTCGTCGAGCCCGCCACGTGGATGCTCGAGTACCGCGACCACCACGGTCTTCCGCTTCCGAGCTGGGACCTCTGGGAGGAACGTCGCGGCATCCACCTGTTCACGGTCGCGGCCACCATCGGCGCCCTGCAGGCCGCCGCGGCGTTCGCGCAGGACATGGGCGCGTTCGATCGCGCCGCGGAGTTCGGCGAAGGCGCCGAGCGCATGAAGGGCGCGATGATCCGCCACATGTGGCAGCCCGAGCTCAAGCGGTTCGCCCGCATGGCGACGCCCCTCGAGGACGGCACCTACCGCCTCGACATGACCCTCGACGCCTCCGCCTACGGCCTCTTCGCCTTCGGCGCGCTTCCCGCCGACGACCCGCGGGTCGCCGCGCACATGGAGGCGATCCGCGAGCGGCTGTGGGTCAAGACCTCGATCGGCGGCGTCGCCCGCTACGAGAACGACTACTACCACCAGGTCGAGCACCAGAACCTGCAGGAGATCCCGGGCAACCCGTGGATCATCTGCACGCTGTGGCTCGCCCAATGGCACATCGCCAAGGCGACCTCGATCGAGGAGCTGCAGCAGGCGCTGCCGTACCTCGAATGGACCCAGGCCCGGGCGCTCCCCTCCGGCGTGCTCGCCGAGCAGGTGAATCCCTACGACGGCCGCCCGATCTCGGTGAGCCCGCTCACCTGGTCGCACGCCACGGTGGTGACGGTGGTGACCGAGTACCTGCTGAAGCACGCCGCTCTGACCGGAAAATCCTCCGGTTGCGTGGCGGAACTGGCCCTCTCCCGGCGAGCCCAGATCTCCGTCCCGGGACAGTGAATCCGAGCGGTGGTGTCGGACCGAAAGCGGGTCCCGTGAACCCGTCCGATCGACAGGCCGCCGACGCGATCGACCAGGTCTCCAAAGCCCTGGCCGAGTGGACCCTCGCCGCCTTGGCCGAGGAGGATCCCTCGTTCGCGGTGCGAAACGGGCCCGAGGCCATGCGACTCTGGCGTGGCGAGATGCGCAACCGGATCCAGCACCTCGCCGAGGCGGTCGCCTGCGGCGTTCCCGAGATCTTCGCCCGCAACGTCTGCTGGAGCCGCGAGGCGTTCGAGGCGCGGGATCTGCCGATCGCCGATCTGGTGGCGAGCCTGCATCGACTCCGTGCGGTCGTCGCCGATCAGCTGCCGGCACCGATCGCGGCGCGATGCGAGAAGGCGATCGACGCGGGGCTCGCTCGGGTCGCCGAGACGAAGCCATGCCGCTCGGACCGCGCCGTCTCCGAGTCGCCCGAACCGATCGCCGGCGAGGGCGAGGATGCGACGGCGGCGAGGCTCTATCTCCTGCACCTGCTCGAGCGGCAGGAGGAGGAGGCGGCTCGGATCGTCCTCGACCTGCAGGAACGCGGCCGCGGCACCACCGCGATCTACGAGCGGGTGCTCGCGCCGGCCCTCGCCGAGATCGGCCGCATGTGGCACCTTCGCGAGGCGACCGTGGCGGACGAGCACTTCGCCACCGGCGCCACCCGCATGATCATGGCCGAGCTTCGTCGTCATGCGCCACGCGAGCCGCGGAACGGACGTGCCTGCCTCTGCACCGCGGTGGGCGGTGATCTTCACGACCTGGGCATCCGCATGGTTGCGGACGTCTTCGAGTTCGCCGGCTGGGAAGCGGAATGTCTCGGCGCGGACATGCCGGCCGACGAGATCGTCTCCGCGCTCGAGAGCCGGGTCACGGGGCGCTTCGACCTGCTGGCGGTCGCGGCGAACACCATGCTCGGTCTCCGCCCGACCGCGGATCTGGTCTCCAGCGTCAAGTCGAGCGGCGCCGGTCAGGGCGTGAAGGTGCTGGTGGGCGGCCTTCCGTTCCGCCTCGCGCCGGAACTGGTCTCGGTCGTGGGCGCCGACGGATGCGCCAACAGCGCGAGCGCGGCGGTCGAACTCGCGGATCGGCTCCTGGCGAAGGACGCCTCGACGGCCACCGGCTGAGGCGGCGTTCAGGAGGCGGGTTCGCGCCTCGACGCTTCCCTCCAACGCACGAGATCCCGCGGGACGTTGGCGAGCGAGGAGCAGCCCGCGAGCGCCATGGCGATGTCGAGTTCCGCCGCGAGCATCTCGAACACCCGCCGCACGCCCAACTCCCCGCCGGAGGCGAGTCCCCACAGCTGAGGCCGCCCGATCTGCACCGCGTCGGCGCCGAGCGCGATCGCCTTGAGCACGTCGGTCCCGCGGCGCACGCCGCCGTCGACCAGCACGAGGCCGCGCCCGCCGACGGCCTCGACCACCGCCGGCAGCATGTCGATCGTCGCGGGGGTGCCGTCGAGTTGCCGTCCTCCGTGGTTCGAGACGACGACGCCCGCGCAGCCGGAGTCGATCGCCTTCGCGGCGTCGTCGCCGCGTGCCACGCCCTTGAGCATCACCGGCACCGAACTCGCCGCGCAGATCCGCTCGAGCTCTGGCCACGCGAGCGCCGGGTGCACCATCCAGTCGAAGGCCTGCCCCATGCCGGAGCCCTGACGGCTCTTGAGGTCGCCCGTCGGATCGAGCGAGGCGAGGTTGACCGCCGACACGCCCGCGGGCAGTCGAAAGCCGTTGCGAACGTCGCGTTCGCGGACGCCCCAGACCGGGGTGTCCGCGGTGAGCATCAGGGCCTTGCATCCCGCGGCGATCGCGCGATCCATGAGCGCCTTCGTGATGCCGGGATCCTTGTTGGCGTAGAGCTGGAACCACACCGTCCCGCCTTGAGCGACAACCTCCTCGATCGAGGTCGTCGAGAGGCTCGAGAGCACCATGATCGAGCCGGACGCCGCCACGGCACGGGCGGTCGCCGCTTCGCCGTCGGGGTGGGCGAGACGATGGAAGGCGGTTGGCGCTGCGAGCACCGGCATCGACAGGCGGGTGCCGAGCAGCGTGCACGAGGCGTCGCGCGTCGAGACGTCCACGAGCACCCGCGGCAGGAACTCGATCTCGCCGAACGCCTCGCGGTTGCGGCGAAGCGTCGATTCGTCCCAGGCGCCGCTGCGGTAGTAGTCGTACACGACCTTCGAGAGCCGCTCGCGGGCGAAGGTCTCGATGTCGATCAGGTTCTGGGGCTGCATCGCGATCCTCGGTCCGGTTCAGGATCCGGGACGGTACCGCGTCCGTTGGCCGGCGTTCCAACCTCGCTCGGAACCCATGAACAACGACGGGCGGTCCGAAGACCGCCCGTCGCGAATCCATCTCTTGGACTGGACTCCCCAGTTCTCAGCGGCGACGCCGCCGAGCCAGCA
>JBMTTG010000245.1:0-4526 GCA_049449095.1 Phycisphaerales bacterium
CCCGGAATCGTCGTCGACGGATCGATCCCCTGCGGCACCGGAACCGCCTGACGAATCGTCTGCGTGCCAGGCTGCGGAACCGCCTCGCTCGCATCGACCGCCACGAAACTCGTGAGCGGCGAGACGAGCCCGTGCTCGAGCGCCACGCGACGAATGCCCTCGAGCGCCGTCTCGCCGGTCGAGAGCCGCTCGCCCCGGCGGCCAACCTCGCTCATGTCGGCGATCGTCGCACGAGCCCAGACCTTCGCGAGCGCGCGGCGACTCGCCTCCGACTCCTCGACCGACGGCGGCGTGAACGCGATCGGCACCTCGACCGCCGTCGTGCCCACCGTGCCGGCGACGACGAGTTCACGCTCGCCCTCACCCTCCCATCGCCCCGCGATCACGATCGGCCGACCGGGACGCAGTGTGGGCAGGCGACTCGGCACGGCGTCGACGACGCCCGCCGCCGCAAAGTCGATCGACGGGTTCACGATCGCGGCGGTCTGCATCGCCCCGATCACCGGATGCACCTGTTCGTCGACGCTCGTGCCGAGCAGCACGATGCCGCTGGTGCCGGCGCCGGCGCGGGCGAGTTCGTCGATGAGGAAGCGGTTGGTCGAGTCGCCGATCCCGAGGCAATGGATCTCCTGCACGCCCCGCTTGTCGTGGGCGAGCTTGATGATCCGACCCTCGTCTCCGGAGAGGCCATCGGTGAGGATCACCAGCGCCTGCCGACGCCCGGCATCCTCGAGTTCGCGAGCGCCGAAGAGCACCGCGTCGAGGCCGGTGAGCAGATTCGTGCCGCCGCCGGCCTGGACCTGCTGGGTCCACTGCGCGAGGCGTGCCACGCGCTCGGGCGTCGCCGGCGCGAGCAGCGGCTCGGCGAAGACGACGTCGTTCGAGAAGGAGCCGAGCAGCACCCGGTCGTTGGGCCCGAGGCTCGCGAGGATCGCGGCGATCGCCTGCTGCGCCGCCGCGAGCGGCTGGCCGTTCATCGAGCCGCTGCGATCGAGCAGGATCGCCAGATCGATCGAGGGCCGCGGCAGTTCGGCGGCCTGCTCCGGCGGATAGAGGGTCAGCAGGAGATGGCCGCTCGCGGAGCCGTCCGCATCACGGCTCGCGACGATCGACGATCGCGGCGCCTCGCCCGCCACCTGCCAGCGCAGCACGAAGTCGCGATTGGGCACCGAGGTCTCCTCCGCCAACGACACCGTGGCGAGATGGGCCGGCAGTTGCTCGGGCGGGGTCGGGCAACGCGGCCTCGGTCGCGAGACGGTGATCGCATGGGTCGGGCTCTCGATCGAGCCGAGCGCGATTCCCCGTCCCGCATCGATCTCGACCGAGATCGACACCCGATGCGCGCCGCTCTCGCCCGCGGGAAGGTACGGCACCACCGTGGCGTCGTCGCCCGCGGCGTTCGCGACGGCGTTCGCAATCGGCGCTGCGGCCGGCAGCACCGCATCGCTCGCGCCACAGGCGTTCCAGCGCGGCGCAACGACGAGCGGCAGCACGAGTTCATGCGATCCCGCGTCGTAGCCGAGCGCCTCGAACCAGGTCAGTTCCACGTCGACCGGCACTTGCGGCGGCAGGTTCGCGATCTTCTCGGTGAACACGTTGGGCCGATCCTCGCGCAGCAGGCTCGCGGTGAAGCCGGCCTCCTTCGCCTCGCGATAGATCTGCTCCGCCTCGGCTCGGTCGCGCACGATGCCGCGGATGCGCCGGTCGCCGACCGCGAGCACGAAGTCCGCGACGGCGGCGCGGTGCGGGAGCGGGAAGACGTAGATCGCCTCGACCGCCTCGCTGAAGGTGTTGCGGAATCGCTGCGTGCAGGTCGTCTCCGCGATCGGCCCCCGCACCCGAACGCGATAGTCGCTCGCGAGAAGCGGCATCGGGATGGGCGGTCCGTCCGGCACCACGCATCCGAGCGAGCCGATGCCCGGAATCTCGTCGTCCTGCGGCGCTCCGATCGCGTCGCGATCCCGGGCGATCACCCACACCTCGTCGAAGGGACCGCGGATCACCGGAACCTGGCTGGCCTGTTCGGCGGCGGCATCGCGCGAGCCGACGACTCCGCCCCCACCGCCGAAGGCGCCGCGGCGCAGGCTCTCCGTGGCTCGGGCGCGACCAGTCTGCAGGCCGAGCCGGGCGTCGGGCGAGGGGGCCGGAGCCGCCGAGCCTGAGCCGGGTGGAAGCGCATTCCGGGTCTCCGCATCCGGAGCCACGGCTGCCGATTCGGCGTACCACGCCACGCTCGGCGGTGGCGACGACTTCGACGCCAACGAGTCGGCGAGCGCCGTATCGGCGCGCGGTGCGGATGCGGCCTCCGCCGTCGCCACGGGCTCTGCAGGCGTCGTCGCGCTGCGACACCCCACCACCGCCATCGCGGCCAGCGCGAGGCCGAGCGACATCGCGGCGATCAGGCGTCTCCCGAGGCGCGTGTCGCCGTCACGGCGAGTGATGCTGCGATGGGTCGACGTGGACATGGTTCAGACTCCTGTCGAGGGCCTCCGCACGGAAGGCGTTGAACGCGAGCGATTCACGGGGCAGAGGGCATGACCGCCGCGAAGGTCTCCGCTTCGAGCGGCATGGGATCGTCGGACTCGGGGTTGAAGCGACGCGCCTGCAGACGCGCGACCACGGTCGGCCCGTCGATCGAGACCGCCGTCGGCGCGACCGCGGCGAGCAGCAGCGTGCCGCGTGCGAGCGTGGCGGCGTCGTAGGCGGGCGGCGAGGTGAAGCCAGGAAGCGTGCCGTCGCCGATCGCGACAACCTCGAGGCCGCCGAGATCGATCGCCACGCGCCAACCGGCGAGGTCGATCGGGCCATCGGCCGACGGAGTCAGTTCGACCTGCCACACGCCAAAGGGGGCCGCAGGATTGGCCGGCGGCACCAGCCGTGCCGACGCCGGCACGACGTCGATGCCGGAGATGTCGATCGAAGGAAGGTCCGGCGACGCGACCGCGATGGGAACGTCGACGGCCACCACCAGCGACGCGAGCAGCGCGTCGAGCCCATCGAAGCGTCGCTGCGAGCGTGCGGCGACGGCGAGGCGGAGACGATCCGCCACGCCTGCATCGGCGATCGTCGGGACCGCGGCGACCGCGAGCGGCGCCGCGTCCTGCGGAAGCGGAATGCTCCCCGCACTGCCCGCGTCGCCGCGCCTCGCGATGGACCGGTCAGGCTCGGACGAAGGCGTTGTGGTCGAACCGGTGGATGGCCCGCCGCCCGGCAGGAAGAGATCGCGCATGAAGAGGAAGACCAACGCCACCGCCGCGATTGCGCCGAGTCCCTGTGCCACCCGTCGGAGCCGCCGGGAGATCGGAATCGGGGCGAGCGATCGCGTCTCGATCTCGGGCCTTGGCTCGGGATCGAGGCCGAAGTCCTCGCGGATCTCGGCACGAATCGCCTCGTCGGTGCGGAGGGGCAGCCCGCCGATCCGCCGACGCTCGCCCTCGCGAAGCAGTCGTGCGAAGGCGGCGGGATCCCGCGGACCGGCGGCGTCGGAGGTCGGATCGGGCGAGGTCATCGAGGGTGAAGCCCGAACCGGCAGGTCGGGTTCACGGGAAGTTCGGGAATCGCCGTGGGCGGGTGGCGTGGTGGGTCGCGGGTGCGGCAGCCGCGGCGCGTTCACGTTCTACCGCCCGTCCCCAGGCGGTTCCGGCAGAGGTTCGATCTGGAGCGAGTGTCGAATCAGCCGCGATTGCGGCGACGACCGCGAAGACCCGCCGCGCCGATCGCGAGCGCCGCCAGTCCGGCGCCACCGGGGACGGCCGACGGCGCGCCCGGCGTCAGCAGGCCGACGCCGACCTGGTCCTCGTACGCCCAACGCGAGATCGTGTACTGACCTGCACTGAGCGTGAACTCCAGCCAACCGAAGTGCACATCGCTGCCGTTCCACGCCCGGAAGCCGACGTACTTCGTCGGAACCGTGGAGAACAGCGAGGCGGCGAAGGGCACCTCGTTGAGGCCAAACGCGCCTGCGGTGCTGTTCACCATCGCGTTGGTGGAGAGGAGCGTCGCGAGGACCTTGACGCTGTTCACGCCCTGAGTCGTTCCTCCGACCCTCAGGACGGTCCCGGCAGCTTCGCGGACTGGAACGAACCAGGTCGTGCCGGGCGCACTGAAGATCGCTCCGACATTGAAGAGACTCGCGCTGCCCTGCGGCACCGCGAAGGGCGTGCCCAGGGTCACGATCTGCACCGCCGCCGAAGCGGCGCCGGTCGCCGCGATCGCGGCCGACGCGGCCAGATAGGCGGCGAGTCGATTGGATTCCGAAGCGTGCGTGTTCATGGCTCGATGGATCCTGCGCGGGCCCGAAGGCCGGCCTTGACGTCTCGATCGCCGGCGACGTGGGGAACACCCCCCGGACCGCGGCTCGACGTCGAAGGAGTCGCGGCACGAACTCGTCTGCTCGATCGAAGGTTTCACGGGGGCCTGCGTCGGTCAAGCGTGATCTGCGGCCGGCCGCCGAAATCGACAAGGTTCAGGTCGCGTGTCACCTCGGTCGCGCAGCCCCCAAGGCCGGGCAGGCCGTCGGCGAGTCT
>JBMTTG010000246.1:0-4508 GCA_049449095.1 Phycisphaerales bacterium
GCACGCTCCGCGTCGGCCCTTGCCAGCGTCCGCGGCACGCCCGAACCGCGACACCGAACCCAGGCCGGCTGCGTCCTCCGTCCGAGCCCGGACGGCCCCTAATGCAGGCGCTCGATTCTCAAGGCAGCCCCGCCTCATCCCGTCCGACGCCCGGAGCGTCGGGCTCGACGTCCGCGTCACTCCGACCGAAGTCGGGGGGTCCCCGAGACGGGGCGACGACTTGGACGCCTTCGCGTCCGCATGATCAGCAGTCCTCCGTGGATCTCGCCGAGGAATCGCGCGGCGGGCAGCAGCGTGTCGAGGACGAGGTTGGTCGCGCGGTAGTCGGCGCTGGTCACGAATCGACCGACGTTCTGCGGCAGCACCCTGATCGGCGCGAGCACGACCGACACGAGACGCTTGAGCAGACGAACCGGCGTGGGGTCGACGCCGAAGGTGTCCCACGAATCTCGTCCCTTCGCGAAGCGGACCCGGAGGAACCACGTAGGCTCGAGGCGATTCCGCTGCACGAGGTGATCGACCTTCATCGACGGCTCGAACCCGACGAGGAATCCTCGCTCCCGCATGCGCACCTGCAGCATGGTCTCGTCGCCGTAGGCGATCTTGTCCTTGTTCATGCCGACGAAGGTCGCGTGCTCGACCGCGAAGCCGCCGAGCGCCTCGAGCACGGACCTGCGAAACGCCACCAGCGCGCCCATCGCGAAGCCGTCCCGCAGCACGCCGGTCTCGACGTTCGGATCGACCTCGTTGATCACGTAGCGGTCGTGCAGCCACGATGGGCGTCCGAACTTGAACCACGGCAGGCAGAAGCCGCCGAAGCAGTCGAAGTCCTGCGTGTCGATCGTGGCGATCGCCCGTTCGACGAGATCCGGATGGGCGCGGACGTCGTCGTCGAGGTAGAGGACCCAGTCGGCGGCCGCGGCGCGGAATCCGGCGTTGCGTGCGAAGTTCAGTCCCTGCGAGGTCTCGAGGAGATAGCGCACATTCGGGTTCGCCGCGGCGAATCGATCGACGATCTCCCGGGTGCGATCGGGCGAGTTGTTGTCGACGACGATCACCTCGAAGGATGACCGAGGGGCGGTCTGCTCCCCGAGCGAGTCGAGGGTCTCCGCAAGGGACTCCTCGCGGCGGTAGGTGCAGATCACGATCGACACCCGCGGATTCGACCGCTCGGGTGCGGCGGGATGCGGTCTCTGGGGTACCGCCGCCGCGATGGAGGCGTGGGGCGCGGCTTCGAGGATCGCCAGCGTGCGCTGTGCCATGGCCTCGGCGGAGAACTCCGCCAGCACGCGATGGCGGGCGGACTCCCCCCGCTCCCGCATCCGATCCGGACTCGCCAGCGCTTCGAGCATCGTGTCGCGCAGGCTCGCGACATCACCGGCTCTCGCCACCAGGCCATCCTGCCCCGGACGCACCACCTCGAGGATTCCGCTCGCGTCAGTGGTGACGACCGGCAGCCCAACCCGCATCGCTTCGAGCAGCGCAAAGGGTGACCCTTCGTAGAGCGTCGGGAACACGAAGAGGTCGGCGGCGATCGCGAGCGCCTCGGTGTCTTCGCGATGGCCGAGCAGGCGAATCCGGCCATCGAGTCCTCGCCGCGCGATCTCGCGCTCGAGGCCCGCCCGATCCGGACCATCCCCGGCGAGAGCGAGGACGCAGTCCGGATGCGCCTCGAGCACCGGCGGCATCGCCTCGATCAGGATGGAGTGGCCCTTCTGTGGCGCGAGCCTCGCCGTCGTCAGCAGCAGGCGTTGATTCTCACGCAGTCCAAGCGACCCTCGGAGTGCGCGGCGCACCGCCTCGCGAGCGGCCGCCCGAAGCTCGGGAGGACCGATGCCGGTGTGGACCAGATCGACCTCGTCTCGACCGAGCCCGAACATCGATCGCAGGATTCGTCGGTTCTGTTCCGACACCGCGATCGCCCGTCCGTGCGTGGTGAGCAGTTCCCTCGTCGCCGCCGATCGCCACGACGGAAGGCTCTGGTACTTCGCCACCTGATAGACCACCACCACCGGCACGCCGAGATCGCGGCAGGCCTGCATGATCCCGAGGCCGTAGGTCATGTAGGGCAGGACCACGAGCACCCGGTCCGGCCGGATCGACTCGAGGATCGATCGCGTGCGTCCCGCGAAGCGACCGGTCATGCGCCGATACGTCCACGAGCGGTACGGCGACTCGACCAGTTCGCAGTCGTGGTGCGAGGTCGCGATGGATCGCATGCGTTCGGCCAACGGCCGCATCGCGGGTCGGGCCGAGCAGGCGGTGTGGACCTCCCACCCCCGACCCATCGCATGCTCGACGATCGGCACCCCGTAGGTGAGGTCCGCGCCGCCGGGAACCCGGGTGGTGAAGAGAACGAGGAGCCTCATCGAAGCGGGTTCCCCACGTCTTGGCCGCGAAACCCCCGCCCCCGGCTCGATGGCCCGGCCTCCGATCGCCGAAGAGGATTGCCGAGGGTTCGATCGGGCATGCGAAGGCCACCGTCCAGGATCTACGACCGAGCGTTCTTCGAGCATCACTCGGCGACGGTCGAGCAGTCGGCGACGTCCGTGCTCGATCGACTCTTCGAGGTGTATCGGCCTGAATCGATCCTGGATGTCGGATGTGGCCGCGGGATCTGGCTCGCCGCCGCCGCTCGGCTCGGCGTTCGGCGGCTCCACGGGTGCGATGGCCGATGGGCGGCGGACGCGGGACTGGCCTCCGAGGCGATCGGGTTCTCGGCGATCGACCTCGACCGAGAATCTCCCGAGGGGCTCGGGACCTTCGATCTCGCGCTGTGCCTCGAAGTCGCCGAGCACCTCGCTCCGGAGCGCGCCGATCCGCTGGTGTCTGCCCTCTGCGCGGCGGCGCCGGTCGTCCTCTTCAGCGCCGCGATCCCCGGACAGGGCGGCACCGGCCATCGGCACGAACGATGGCCGTCCTACTGGATCGAGCGATTCGCCGATCGCAACTACCAGTGCATCGACGCGCTGCGGCCGCACCTGTGGCACGACGAGTCGGTCGCGCCCTACTACCGGCAGAACCTCCTGCTCTTCGTCGCGCGCGAGCGCGCCGATGGCGACCTCGCCCCGCTTCGCGCCCTTGAACGAGCGATTCCGGACCTGGTCCATCCGGTCTACTTCGCTCGGAAGGCGCGTCTGCACGATCGCGCTCAGGAACCATCGCTTCGCTTCTGCCTCTGGGTCTTCCGAACCTGGGTCCGGCAGCGTCTTTGGGGTCGATCCGCGGAGCGGCACGACCATGGTCGCCCCGACACCTCCCCTGCCTCGTTCCCATGAGTCTCCCGATCCCACGGTCCTCGAACACGCTCGTCGTGACCGGCATGCACCGCTCGGGCACCTCGCTGCTCGCCTCGGCGCTCGAACAGGCGGGCCTTTCGATCGGCGATCGCCTGCTCGGGGCGACGCCGTCGAATCCGAAGGGCCATTTCGAGGACCTCGACTTCGTCGAGTGGCACGAAGCGGTGTTCGCCGACCATGGCCGGACCGTCTACGACGCGCACGAGCACGGCCCTCTCGAGATCTCGACGCAGCGCCGCCGCGAAGCCCAGGACTTGATCGACGCGCGGCAAGGCCGTGCCCGCTGGGGCTTCAAGGATCCACGCACCTGCCTCCTGCTCGACTTCTGGGCATCGTCGATGCCCGCCGCGAACTTCCTCTTCATCGTGCGATCGGAACGAGAGGTCGTCGAGAGCCTGCGACGGCGAGGGCATCGCGAACTGCAGCGTCACTTTCGCGGTGCGTGGCTCTTGAAGCGGCTTGGTTTCGAGCCTTGGCGTCGTGCCAAGGCCCGTCGATGGTGGCGGAGCTACAACGCGGCGATCCTCGACTTTGCGCAGCGGCATCCGGACCGATGCCTCGTCGTCGAACTGGCCATGCTCCCGCAGCAACTACCCGCCGCGATCGCCTTCATCCGCCACTCGTGGGGCCTGCCGCTCGAAGACCTCGAACTTGCGCGGGTCTTCGAGCCGCGTCTGCTGCACGGTTCGACGAAGGGGGCGCCGCGTCGCCGCTGGCTCCCGAATGGCGAGACCCGACTGCTGAACGGGCTGCGCCGGTTCGTCGCGCCGTTCGAGCCGCCCGGCTGAAGGCCGGCCCGCCTCCGGCTCGGCGCGATCAGCCGCAGAATCCCCACGCGCTCAGCAGCATCGCGAGATCGCCCGCCCCGACCACGCCGTCGCCGTCGAGATCCGCGAGCGGCGGGCCGGTCTTGCCGCTCGTCTGACCCCACTGCCCGAGACAGATCGCGAGATCGCCCGCCCCGACCACGCCGTCGCCGTCGAGATCCGCGGGACATCCGACGGCATCGCCCTGGAACTCGTAGGCCCCGAGATCCACGACCGGCGGAGCACCGGAGCCGGTGTCGGGCGTGTTCGGATCGTCGACGAATCGCGCCTCGCCCGCGAGGTCGGTCTCGATCTCGAAGGGCACGACGCCGTTGTCGCCCGCATCGATGCACGGCGAGTCGCCGGCGAGCCGGTAGTCGCCCGCGTTCGCGTCGACGAAGCG
>JBMTTG010000247.1:0-4496 GCA_049449095.1 Phycisphaerales bacterium
CACCATGCCAACCGTCTCCCGCCTGAAGGCCGCCTCGCTCGCAGCGCTCGTCGCCATCGCCGTTCCCGCGTTCGCCAGACACGATGCCCGACTCGCCGCGAGCCTCGACGCGGCGGGCCCCAATCGAAGCCAACTCGAGCAGGCCCTCGCCGAGGTGCCCTCGGAACAGCGCTTCGCGATGGAGTGGCTGGTGGCGCGGATGCCCGAGCGGGATCGGACCGAGGTCGAGGCCGCGTTCCTCCTTGAACACGTCGACGAGGCGTACCAAGCCTGGCAGTCGGCGCCGTGGCGGGACCTCGTGCCGCGCGAGATCTTCCTCGACGCGATCCTGCCCTACGCGAGCATCAGCGAACGGCGCGACGCGTGGCGGGATCCGATGCGTGAACTCGCCGCGCCGATCGTCGCGGGCGCCTCGACGCCCGCGGAGGCCGCGATCCGCCTGAACCAGCAGGTCTTCCCGAAGACCGGCGTCAAGTACTCGACCAAGCGTCGCCGCGCCGACCAAAGCTCGGCCGAGTCGATCGAGAGCGGGCTCGCGTCGTGCAGCGGACTCTCGATCGTGCTGATCGACGCCTGCCGCAGCGTCGGCGTCCCCGCGCGCTTCGTCGGCGTCCCGATGTGGAGCGATGGCAGCGGCAACCACTCGTGGGTGGAGATCTGGGACGGCGAACGGTGGCGGTTCACCGGGGCCGCGGAGCCGACCGGCGATCGCCTCGACGAGGCATGGTTCACCGAGCGGGCCCGCACCTGCGTGACCGGCGATCCTCGGCACGGGATCTACGCGGTCTCCTGGGGCGACTCGCCGGTCGTGTTCCCGATGTCCTTCGACGGCAAGCCGTCGCCGGCGCGGGCGATCGACGTCACCGAACGCTATCTCGCCGCGGCGGCGCCGCTGCCCGAGGGCCACGGTCGCCTTCGCCTCCGGGTGCGCGACGGCGAGCCGCGAGTGGCGGTGCCGGTGACGGTTCGCTCGGAGGACGGCGTCGTCCTCTTCGAAGGCACCTCGAAGGACGAACGATTCGACGCGAACGACCATCTCGTCGCGACGCTTCCGCTCGGCACGTCCTTCATCGCCTCGGCCGACGCCGGCGAACCGGTGCACGGCACGCTCGATTCGGAGTCGATGCTGGTCGATCTCGTGATCGACGCTTCGCCCGCCGCCGCGGACCCGAAGCGACCTTCCGCCGTGGCCGATCCCAAGGCGTCCCGCGCCGCGGTCAATGCGTTGGCACGTTCCGTTCGGGCCCGCGGGCTCGAAGGCGCGAGCGATCCGGAGTTCGCGAACGTGCCGCTCACCGAGGAGGACGTCGCGCGGGCGACCCGCGTGCTCGTCGACGCCTGGGAGCGTCAGGTCAAACGCGAGCGGATGTCGGCGATCAAGGAGGGGGTCGTCGAGATCGACGGCCTGCGCATGCCGATC
The DNA here is from genome assembly GCA_049449095.1 of Phycisphaerales bacterium. GTDB lineage: Bacteria > Planctomycetota > Phycisphaerae > Phycisphaerales > SM1A02 > VGXO01. Next base: position 1,421 of record JBMTTG010000247.1, read on the forward strand.
TGGTACCAGACCTACGGCGACAAGCCGCGCGGGGGCCGCAGCCTCTTCATCTCGATGCACGGCGGCGGCGGCGCGCCGCCCGAGGTGAACTCGCAGCAGTGGGAGAACCAGAAGCGCCTCTATCGCCCCGAGGAAGGCGTGTATCTCGCGCCGCGGGCGCCGACCGACACCTGGAACCTCTGGCATCAGGGGCACATCGATCGCTTCTTCGATCGGCTCATCGCCGACCTCGTCGTCGTCGAGGGCGTCGATCCCGATCGCGTCTATCTCATGGGCTACTCCGCGGGCGGCGACGGCGTGTATCAGCTCGCGCCACGCATGGCCGATCGCTTCGCCGCCGCCTCGATGATGGCGGGCCATCCCAACGAGACGAAGCCCGACGGCCTGCGCAACCTGCCCTTCGCGCTCTGGATGGGCGGCAACGACGGCGCGTACAACCGCAACGGCGTGGCACGCTCGTGGGGCGAGGCGCTCGGGGCTCTGGCCGCGAAGGATCCCGGCGGCTACCCGCACGAGGTCCGGATCGTCGAAGGCAAGGGCCACTGGATGGATCGCGAGGATGCCGCCGCCGTGCCGTGGATGGCTTCGCACACGCGGAACCTGCGGCCCGAGAAGGTCGTGTGGCTCCAGGACGACGTGACGCACCCCCGCTTCTACTGGCTCGCGGTGAGCGAGCCGAAGGAGCGGGCCAAGGTTGTGGTGTCGCGCGACGGGCAACGGATCTCGATCGACGCGTGGGATGCGCAGGGAGAACTGGCGCTTCGCCTCGACGACTCGATGCTCGATCTCGACGAGGAGGTCGTCGTGGTGCAGGGCGAGACCGAGCTTTTCCGCGGCCGCGCGCCCCGCACGATCGAGTCGCTCGCGAAGACGCTCCTCGAGCGAGGCGACCCGAAGGGACTCTTCAGCAGCGAGGTCGTGGTGACGCCCGCGGCGCCCTGACCTCAACCGCCGAGGAACTCGACCGCCTTCGCCTTGCTTGGGAACTGGAGCGCCATCGCCACCACGAGGGCGGCGCCCACCACCAGCGGAAGCCCGGAGCCCGAGAGAAGCCCCATCACCGCGGCGAGCAGCGCGGGGCCTTCGAGGATCGCCCCGAGCAGGATCGAGGTCTGCACGAATCGCTCAACGGCCTGCGCCGGCTGCGCTCGCGCGGCCGCAAGCGCCACGCGACGAATGGCTGGCGTCGCGGTCAGTGCCGCGGCCCCAAGTCCCAACGGGAGCATCCAGCTGAGCGTGACGAGCGAGGCATTTCCCTGGATCGAACCGCCAGACTGCTGCACGGCGACGATGGCGAGGAACACGCCGACGCCGACGACGAGCGCCCCATGGATGACCTGCGCGGTTCGGATCTTCGCGAGCACGGAGTCCGGAAGTTCCAACGCCTCGCGGCTTCGGGACCGGCCGGCGTCGGCAAGGTCCGGCGGTGCGAATCGGGGGTCTTCGTCGTTCGGCGAACTCGGCATCGTGAAACTCCTCGACGGTGTGCGGCCGACTCGGCTCACTTCGGTTCGCGGTCCCGCGAGGCGAACGCCCGGCGAATCACCGCCGCCTCCGCGACGAGGCAGCACAGGCCGAGCACGGTGTAGATCAGCACCCATGGTGCCCGCGCCTCCCAGGAGTCGAGTTCGCGGGTGGCCAGCACCCCCACGAAGCAGAATCCGACGACGGGCAGGATCGCCAGGCCAAGCAGGATCGCGGGAAGCCAGCGCATGGAAACTCGTCAGGTGGAGATCGAACCCACGACGGTGTCGCGGGCGGGACGAACACCATAGTCTTCCGTCATCCGGTGGTTCGAGGAGACTCCTTCGATGCATGCCCTGATCAGTGGAATGGTGGCCCTCGCGATCTGGTCGCAGGTCGAGCCCGTGTCGCCCCGGACGCTCGACGCCGACGAGCAGGCGCTCGTCGCGCTCCTCGGCGATGCCGTGGAGGTGAGCCCGAGCGAGGTCGATCTCGACCGCGCAGCGGTTCGCCGCCGCTCGCTCGCGCCGGAGAACGCCGAATTCGCCGTGGTGCACGGCCCCCAGGCCGGCAGCACGCTGCGCCGCTCGGTCACCAAGGTTCGACGGGCGCCAGCGCACTGGCCCGCGTCGGATGCGCAGCCGATCGTGGTCACGCTTCCGGGCCGCTCGGTCCTCTACATCTTCCTCGACCGGGAGGGCAAGGTGCTGGCCGAGACCCAGCTCGATCTCGAGCATGGGGTGCTCGTGGGCTTCGCGCCGGGAGAGATGCGCATCCCCGACCGGGACCGGCCGACGCCCTACCAGATGGACGTGAAGGTCTGGGACCTCCACTCGCCCGGTGAACTCGAGCACGAGGGATCGATGCGGGTGGTGGCCCGGGATCGCGGCGTCTGGAAGGTCCGCACGCCGGCGGGAACCTTCGACTGCGTGCTCTATCGCCTCGACTACGACGGCGAGGTCGGTCCCGCCTCGGTCCGCGACACGACCCTCCACTTCCTGTCGCCCGAGTTCGGGCTCGTCGCCTCGGTCGAGGGCAAGCGGGTCTCGGCGATGATCTTCTACAACACCGACGAGCGGATCGCGATGGCGCTCTCCGACCATCCGCGGCTCGCCTCCGGAGAGACCGACCGAGAACCGACCCCGTCCACGAACCGATGACCGGATCGGTTCGATACCCTGCCGCTCCTCGATACCTTGCCGCACCGCGCCGCCGTAGCTCAATTGGCAGAGCACCTGATTTGTAATCTGGAGGTTGCGGGTTCGATTCCCGCCGGCGGCTTGTCCGGGGAAGCCCCACGCCGGCGAACCGACTTGTCCACCCCGTTGAGCAGTGTCGAGGGAATGGATAGACTCGCCGCTTCGCGCGGGACCGCCCGCCGAGACAACTCGATGCCCAAGGGGCGGTTACCCAAGTGGCCAACGGGGTCAGACTGTAAATCTGATGGCATACGCCTTCGGGGGTTCGAATCCCTCACCGCCCACTGCCTGATCCATCCGCCGGCGCGGCAAGGCCGCCCCAAGCGGAATCCCATCGCGGGGTGTAGCTCAGCTTGGTAGAGCGCTTGCTTCGGGAGCAAGAGGCCGCAGGTTCAAATCCTGTCACCCCGATT
>JBMTTG010000248.1:0-4495 GCA_049449095.1 Phycisphaerales bacterium
GACACCAGCAGGTACCGCGCGAACTGGAAGTAGAGCGAGAACAGCGAAGGGTCATCCGCTCCGGTGCGGAGTTCACGCAGCCGCACGTCGGTGGGCTTCGTCGCCTGCTCGCTCGTGCCCAGATCGATCGCGACCCGCGCCATCGGCGGCGTGAACGAGGCGAGGTGCCGCGCGAGGAGTTCGTCGAAGGGGCGGTCGATCGCGGCCCTCGCGACCTCCTGCGCCGTCAGCCGCGGGTCCTTCAGGCGAACGGGCGGATCGATGAAGGCGCGGAAGTCGGTCGCGCCCGCGATGACCACGGTGTAGGCGCGCGACTCTCGCCCGACGCCGGGCGTGCCCTCGACCTTCCCGAGCGTCGCCGCGGGAGTGCGGGCGATCTCGCGCGTCGCGGGCTCCGTTTCATCGCAGCGCATCGCCGCGCATCCCGCGAAGCGCACCCCGGGATGCTCGCCGTTGACGGCCGTGCCGTACAGGGTGTGGAACTCGATCGTGCGGCGCGTCGAGACGCCGTCGATCGTCCGCTCGGTCTCGTCGTACGCGACATCCATTCCGCCGTCGCGCAGGCTGTCGCGACCCGCCGCGAGCGCCGCGATCAGGGGCTTCTCGCCGAGCGCCTCCCAGCGGATGACGATCACCTGGTCGGGCTCGCTCGCGAACACGCGATAGCGGAATCGGGAGCCGTCCGCCGAGAACTCGGTGGTGGCAATGCCGGTCGAGAGATCGAGCGAGCGGCGGTACTCGGTGATCGAACCGAAGCAGTCGTCCCAGCGGGTGGCCACGGTGGCGAGCGTCTGGTGGCTGCGGACGAGGCGTTCGCTCATGAACTCCTCCTGCATGATCCGCTGCGCGCCGGCGACGTCGCCCTTGAACCAGAGGTCCCGCGCCCGATCGAGCGCTCCCTCCGACGGCGTGCGATGGCGATCGATGGGCCGACCCGCCCAGAGCGAGTCCTCGTTCACCTGGATCGTGCCGAAGGCGTCGCCGTAGACCATCGACCCGAGGCGGCCGTTGCCGACCGGCAGCGCCTCGGTCCACTTGGAGGCGGGCCGCTCGTACCAGAGCACGAGACCCTTGGGCGGCGGCTCGCTGCTCGCGGTCGTCCAGCCCGGCATCGCGCCGCCGGCGATCATGAGCTTCGCCTCGAGCGCCGCGGAAGCGATCGATTCCGCGAGCGTCGCCGCGCGGCTCGCGTCGATCACGCCCGGCTCGTCGCCTTGCACGACCTGCCACGCGCCTGCGAGCGAGATCGCGCCATCGGGACCGGCGAGCAGCGGCGTGCCGCCCCAGATGCCGCCGTTCCCGCCGGAGTCGTGCACCCGCACCGCAAGCACCGCCCACGCGCCGGGTTCGACCAGCGACGCGGGCACGCGATAGGTGCGCTCGGCCTGCCACGCGGTCGAGGCGCGGGGCGGCATCGAACCCGTCGCGCCGACCTTCGCGCCGTTGAAGAAGGCTTCATCCGCGTCGTCGATCTGCCCGAGCCGAAGTTCGAGATCGGCCTTGCGCCACGCGGCGGGAATCTCGACCGCGACCAGGTACCACGCGAAGCCGTCGTAGGCGCCGAGTCCCTGCGGATCGACGTCGTTCCAGCCGCCCGGAACCGGCAGCACTCGCGGAGGCTCGGCGTGGCCGAACACGCTCAATGCCAGGGGAAGCAGCAGGGCGGGGGCGAGCGTCGATGCAAGCATGCGGTGGATCTCCAATCGCCCAATCGCCGCAACATCGCCTTGGGCGAGCGGCGTTCGCAGGGTAGCCGTTGAAGGTCGGATTCCCGCAGGCGGCCGTCGAGGCCTCGTGGACCCTCGCGCCTCGCCACCCGCTACATTCGCCGGATCCGGGCGACGACGGTGTCGCCGGAATCTCCGGACGCGACCCATGCACACGCTGCCCGATTCGCCGAACCGACACGCCCTTGACCTCGTGCGCCGCCTGTTGGCGCCGACCGCCGCCGCGATCCTCGCCACGACCGCGTCCGCAAGCCCTCAGGAAGACCCCTGGTGGCCGAGCGACCTGCCGCCGCGGGTCGCGACACCGCTCGACGAGACGCCCGCGGAGCGCGACGCCCGCATGGCGTGGTGGCGCGAGGCGCGCTTCGGCATGTTCATCCACTGGGGGCTCTATGCGATTCCCTCGGGCACCTGGAACGGCAAGCGCACCGGCGGCGCGGAGTGGATCCTGAACACCGCGCGGATCCATCCCGACGCCTACATGCCGCTGCAGGCGCAGTTCGATCCGGTCGACTTCGACGCCACGCAGTGGGCGATGATCGCGAAGAACGCCGGCATGAAGTACCTCGTGATCACCTCGAAGCACCACGACGGCTTCTGCCTCTGGCCGAGCGAGCACACCGACTTCGACGTCGAGGCGACGCCCTTCAAGCGGGACATCCTCGGCGAGTTGGCGGAGGCGTGCCGACGCGAGGGCATCGTGCTCTGCTTCTACCACTCGATCATGGACTGGACCCATCCGGACTACCTGCCGCGACGGGCGTGGGACGATCGGCCCACCGACGGCGCGAACTTCCGGCGGTACGTCGACCACATGCACGCGCAGGTCGAGGAGCTTGTCGAGCGGTACTCGCCCGCGGTGCTCTGGTTCGACGGCGAGTGGGAGTCGACGTGGACCCATCCCCTCGGCGCGGAGACCTACGACCTCGTGCGCACCGCGGACCCGGCGATCATCGTCAACAACCGGGTCGACGTCGGTCGCGAGGGGATGGCGGGTCTCACCCGCGACGGCGGATTCCGCGGCGACTTCGGCACGCCCGAGCAGGAGATCCCTCCGACCGGCCTGCCGAGCGGCGTCGATTGGGAGACGTGCATGACGATGAACCGCTCGTGGGGGCACCAGTCCTTCGACACCGAGTTCAAGAGCGTCGAGGACCTGCTTCGCAAGCTCGTCGACATCGCCAGCAAGGGCGGCAACTTCCTGCTGAACGTCGGTCCCGATGCGAAGGGCAACTTCCCTCCCGAGTCGATCGCACGCCTCGCCGCGATGGGGCGCTGGATGGACCTGAACGGCGAGAGCATCCGCGGGACCTACGCCAGTTGTTTCGGCAGCCTGCCGTGGGGCCGCTGCACGCGCCGCACGCTGCCGGATGGGAACGAGCGCCTCTACCTGCACGTGTTCACGCGGCCGGCTTCGGGCGAACTGCGCCTGACCGGGCTCATGAATCGACCGCTCGCGAGCGAGGCGGGCGAAGGCGAACGCGGCGCGTACCTGCTCGCCGATCCCGGCGCGGGGCATCTCGCGGTGCGTCGGGAAGGCGCGGATCTCGTGATCACGCTGCCGCCGACCTTGCCCGACGCGATCGACACCGTGGTCGTCCTCGACATCGCCGGCGAGGCGGTGGTGGTGGGGCCGCCGACGATCGAGCCCGGCGACGGGGCGATCTTCGTCGGTGAACTCGAGGTCGCGCTCGCGACGCCGAGCGACGAGGTCGAGATTCGCTACACGCTCGACGGCTCGGCGCCGACGGCGATGTCGCGGCTCTACGAAGGACCGTTCACCCTTCGCGAGAGCGCGACGATCGCTGCCGCGTGCTTCCTGCGCGGCGAACCGGCGTCGGGGGTCGCCAAGGCGTCGCTCTCCAAGGTCGTTCCGAAGCCGCCGATTCAGGTCCTCAAGGCCGATCCGGGTCTTCAGGCGTCGTGGTATCTCGGCAACTGGAAGGCGATGCCCGACTTCGCGAGCCTCGAGCCGGCGGGCGGCGCGGTCGTCGACCGGGTCTCGGTCGCGAGCAAGCCGCGCGAGGACGAGTACGCGTTGCGCTTCACCGGGCTGATCGAGGTGCCCGCGACCGGCGTCTACGAGTTCTTCCTCACCTCCGACGACGGCAGCGTGCTGCGGATCGACGGCGACCTCGTCGTCGACAACGACGGCCTGCACTCCGCGTTGACGAAGTCGGGCACCGTCGCGCTCGAGCAGGGGCTGCACCGGTTGGAGGTGGGCTTCTTCGAGGCTTCGGGGCAGGACGACGTCGTGGTCGAATGGTCGGGGCCGGGCCTCGATCGGCAGCGGGTGCCTGCTTCCGCGTACTTCCATTGAGGCATCGATGTCGATCGACTTCTCCGAGAAGTGGCACCGTCGCTTCCTCGCCCTGAGCGAGATGATCGCGACCTGGAGCAAGGATCCGTCGCGCGGCGTCGGCGCGGTGATCGTCTCGCCCGCGAAGCAGGTGATCTCGACCGGCTTCAACGGACTGCCCCGGGCGATCGAGGATCTGCCCGAGCGCCTCGAACGGCCCGCGAAGTACGACCTCATCGTGCATGCGGAGATGAACGCGATCATCCAGTGCGCCCGCAACGGCGTCTCGCCGATGGGATGCGGGATCTACTCGTCGTTCTTCCCCTGCATCCACTGCGCCATCGCGATCGTGCAGTCGGGGATCACCACCGTGGTGGCGTACGAGCCCATGGCCGGCGACGAGCACTGGCTCGCGTCGATCGAGAAGAGCCGCGCGGTGTTTCGCGAGGCGAAGGTCGAGTTCCTCGAA
>JBMTTG010000249.1:0-4491 GCA_049449095.1 Phycisphaerales bacterium
AGCAGCGCGTCGCGATCGCCCGCGCGATCGTGACCGATCCGACCATCCTGCTCGCGGACGAGCCGACCGGCGACCTCGATCGCGAGTCCGCCCGAAGCGTGATGGACCTGCTCTCGCGGCTGCACCGCGACCTCGGCAAGACCCTCGTCGTCGTCACGCACGATCCAGCGGTCGCGGCGAGAGCCGAACGAACGCTGCATCTGGAGAAGGGCCGCCTGGTGAGCGAGACCGCGGAGGTGTCGCGATGAGTCGCCTCTCCTCGGTGCTGGGCATGCTCTCCCTCGTGATCCGACGGCTTGTGCGACGCCCGCTGCGCACCGGACTCACCCTCGGCGGCATCGGGCTCGCGATGTTTCTCTTCACGATGATCGACTCGATGCGGAGCGGCGTGCGCGAGGCCACCGAGCCCGGGCCCGACGACCGCACGCTCGTGGTGTATCGCGAGAATCGCTGGTGCCCGTTCACGAGCCGGCTTCCGCAGTGGTACGTCGATCGCATCGGCCGGATCGACGGCGTGGAGTCGGCGGTGCCGATGGCGATCCGCGTCTCGAACTGCCGTGCCTCGCTCGACGTGGTCACCTTCCGCGGCGTGCCCGTCGAGGCGTTTCTCGCGCGGCCGCCGAAGGGCTTCGTGCTGCTCGACGGCGAGGCCGACCGGTTCCGCAGTCGAGGCGACGCGGCACTCGTCGGCGAGCCGCTCGCGGCGCGGCGAGGGCTTCGGGTCGGCGATCGCTTCGAGGCGGCGGGGATCTCCGTCGTCGTCGCGGGCATCTTCGCGAGCGACGAGCCGCAGGACCGCAACGCGGCGTACGTGCCCCTCGCATTCCTGCAGGAGTCCGCCGCGCGGGGCTCGACCGGCGGCGAGGTCACGCAGTTCAACGTGGTGGTCGAGTCGAGCGATCGCCTCGAGGAGGTGTCCGCGGCGATCGATCGGCTCTTCGAGCACGAGACGCATCCGACGAGCACCCGGCCCGAGCGGGCCTTCGTCGCGCGGGCCGCCCGCGACATCGTCGCCATGGTCGGCTTCGCGAGCCTGCTCGGATGGGCTTCGCTCGCGGCGGTGTTCGGGCTCGTCGCGAACGCGATGGTGCTCGCCATGCAGGATCGCGTGCGCGACCACGCGGTGATGAAGACCCTCGGCTTCACGGGCGGCGTGCTGGCGACGCTCGCGGCCACCGAAGGGCTGCTGCTCGGCCTCGTCGGCGGCGCCACGGGCGCGATCGCGGCCGCGATCGTGCTGTCGGCCGGCCGGTTCAGCATCGCCGTCGAGGGTTCGAACCTCGAACTCTCGACCGATCCGGCGATCGCCGCGACCGGGATCGCGCTGGCCATGCTCGTCGGCGTGCTCGCGGGCCTCGTGCCCGGACTGCAGTCGGCGCGAGGCCCGATCGTCTCGAGCCTGAGGACCGCCTGAACGGAATCGCCATGCGCTCCCTGCCCCTCGAGTACGCCGCACGAAACCTCGCCCGCACGCCGCTGCGCACGCTGCTGGCCTTCGTCGGAAGCACCCTCGTCCTCACGCTGCTGCTCGGCGTGGTCGGATTCGTGCGCGGCATGTCCGCATCGCTGCGAGGCAGCGGTGACGACAACATCCTCTTCATCGGCGCCGGCAGCGAGGAGAGCATCGAGCGGAGCGAGATCCCCGCCCGCGCCGCGGGCATCGTCGGCGCCTCGCTTGGCGGACTGCGCACGGTGCTCGGGCAGCCAAGCGTCTCGCCGGAAGTGCACGCCGCGTTGCCGGTGCGGATCGCGGAGCGCGCGGACGCGACCGATCCGCCCCTCGTCGTCGTGCGCGGCGTGACGCCGATGGCGTTCGGGGTGCATCCCCGGGTGGTGCTCGTCGCCGGTCGCCTTGCCGAGACCGGGCGCGACGAGGTGATCGCCGGCCGTCTCGCCGCCTCGATGCTCGGCGTCGAGCGGATCGTGCCGGGCGAGCGTCTCGTGATCGGCGAACGCGAGGTCGTCGTGTCCGGCGTGTTCGAAGCCCCGGGCTCGGTGATGGCGGCGGAACTCTGGATGCCGCTCACCGATCTGCAGGTGCTCGCCCAGCGCGACTCGGTCTCCTGCCTGGTCGCGGGATTGCCGAGCGATCCGGCCACGCATGCGGGGCTGCTCGCCGCCGCCGAGGCGTTCTCCGCGACGCGGCTCGATCTGGAACTCGTGGCGATGCCCGAACGCGACTACTACGCGCGGCTCGAGGCGTTCTTCGGGCCGCTGCGGGCGATGATCGCCGCCGGCGGGACGCTCGTCGGGCTCGGCGCGCTGCTGGGAGGCCTCTCCACGCTGCATGCGGCGTTCGCGTCGCGGATCCGCGAGTTTGCGACCCTGCAGGTTCTCGGCTTCCGACGCGGCGTCATCCTGCGCTCGATGTTCGAGGAGGCGCTCCTGCTCAACGCCGCGGCGCTGCTCGCTGCGTCGGCGATCGCGTTGCTGCTGCTCGACGGCCTCGCGATCCGCTTCTCGATGGGCCTCTTCGGCATCTCGATCGACGACGTCGCGATCCTCGCCGGCGTCGGCGCCGCCATCACGATCGCATTCCTCGGCATCGCGCTGCCTGCGTGGCGATGCCTGCTCGCCCCCATCCCGGAAGCCCTTCGCGACGGCTGACCGGTCTGCCTCTCCGCGTCCCTTGAAAGGAACCGAACCATGTCCCACGCATCGACTCGCGCCGCCCGCGCCATCGCCTCCGCCACCATCCTCGCGTCGATCATCGCCCTCGGCGGATGCGGCCAGTCCGAAGCGCCCGCTTCGGGCAGCACCTCCTCGAACGGCACGACGGCCCCCGCCGGGCTCTTCGCCGATCGTTCGATCTCCGAAGGCGCCGTGCTCGCGGGAAGCGGCGAGGTTAAGAAGTCGGCCCAGGCCGGCGAGACGGTGCGGTTCGTCGCCCGCGTCGGCGGCCGCGCCGCGTGCTTCGTGCCGGGCTCGGCGGTCTTCATCGTCGCCGACCCGATCCTCGAGGACTGCATCCAGAAGGGCGACGGCTGCCCGAAGCCGTGGGACTACTGCTGCGAGCCGAAGGAGCGCCTTCGCGCCAACACCGCCACGGTGCGCCTCGTCGACGCGGCGGGCACACCGCTCGCGGGGACTGCCGAAGGCCTTGGTGGCCTCGCGCCGCTCCTGACGATCGAGGTCCTCGGCACCGTCTCGGAGAGCGGCCCCGAAGGGCTCTTCGTCGTCGACGCAACGCAGGTCTTCGTCCGCCCCGGCTGATCCGCGGCACCCCCGTAGGATCCTCGCCCATGTCCCGACGCGATCTGCTGCTTGGACTCGATCTCGGCACCGGCGGCGTGCGAGCGCTGCTCGTCGCCCCGGATGGCGCCGTCGTCGCCTCGCACGCCGAGGAGTATCCGCTCTCGACGCCGCGGCCGGGCTGGGCCGAGCAGGATCCGGAGGACTGGTGGCGGGCGAGCGTCGCGGCGATCCGCGGCGCCCTCGCCAAGACTCCGGAAACTCGCATCGCCGCGATCGGACTCAGCGGGCAGATGCACGGGCTCGTGATGTGCGATGCGAAGGGCGTGCCGCTTCGGCCCTGCATCCTCTGGTGCGACGGCCGCTCGGCGCCGCAGTGCGTCGAGGCGGAGCGGCGCATCGGGGTCGATCGGCTGCTTGAGCTCGCGGGCAACCGCATGCTCGCGGGCTTCACCGCACCCAAGATCCTCTGGTGCCGCGAGCACGAGCCCGAACTCGAACGAGCCGCGGCGATCCACCTGCTCCCCAAGGACTGGATCCGCTTTCGCCTGAGCGGCACGTTCGCGACCGAGGTCTCCGACGCCTCGGGAACGTTGCTCTTCGACTGCGCGAACCGTCGCTTCAGCGAGGAGCTCTGCGGGCTGCTCGAGATCGATCCGCGCACGATGCCCCCCTGCTTCGAGAGCCCGGTGGTGTCGGCGCACGTCTCGCGCGAGGTCGCCGCGGCGACCGGGCTCGCGGAAGGCACGCCGATCGTCGGCGGCGGCGGCGATCAGGCGGCACAGGCGATCGGCACGGGCCTGGTGCGCGAAGGTCCGGTCTCGGTGACGCTTGGGACGAGCGGCGTCTCGTTCGCGGTGCGTTCGACGTGGCCCGGCAATCCCGGCGGCATCCTGCACGCCTTCTGTCATGCGGTGCCGGGCACGTGGCACCTGATGTCGGTGATGCTCTCCGCGGGCGGAAGCCTGCGGTGGTTCCGCGACACGGTCGTGCCCGACCTGAAGGCCGCCGCCGTCGCCAAGGGCGTCGACCCCTACGACCTCATCTCCGACGAGGCGTTGCGGGCCGAGCCAGGTGCGGAAGGGCTGCTCTTCCTTCCGTATCTGTCGGGCGAACGCACGCCCGTCGCCGATCCGCACGCACGCGGCGCGTTCGTCGGACTCTCGATCGCGCACACCCGAAGCCATCTCGCCCGCGCCGTCTTCGAGGGCATCACGTTCGGCGCCAAGGACGGTCTCGATCTGATCCGCGAGTCCGGCACGCCGATCGACTCGGTGCGCCTCTCCGGCGGAGGGTCGC
>JBMTTG010000250.1:0-4457 GCA_049449095.1 Phycisphaerales bacterium
TCGGCGGCACCGCGGGCGACTACGAGAACGGCTTCTACATCGAGGCGCTGCGCGAACTCGCCTTCGAGGAGGGACCCGAGTCGACCTGCTTCGTGGCGCTCACCTACATCCTCGAGCCGAGCATCCTCGGCGAGCAGAAGTCCAAGGCGGCGCAGCTCGGCATCAAGCGGCTGATGGAGGCCGGCGTCCAGCCGCACATCGTCGCGTGCCGCGCGAAGAACCCGATCACCCGCACGGTGATGGAGAAGATCTCGCTCTTCTCGAACGTGCCGATGCGTCGGATCTTCTCGATGCACGACCGCGAGTCGATCTACGAGATCCCCGAGGCGATGCGGCAGGGCGGCCTCGATCGCGAGATCCTCTCGATCCTCGATCTCCACGACCGCGTCGACCAGGGCCACGAGGACAAGGCCCGCGTGCGATGGAGCGACTTCAACGCGCGGCTCGCCGCGCCGCGCAGCCGCTCCGTCACCCTCGGCATCACCGGCAAGTACGCGGCGCTTCGCGACGCGTACGCCTCGATCGACAAGGCGGTCGAGCACTGCGGCGTCGCGCTCGGAGCCTCGATCGACATCCGCTGGCTCGAGACCTCGGAGATCGCCTCCGCCGCCGACGCCGAGCAGGCCCTCGACGGCGTGCAGGCGGTGATCGTGCCCGGCGGCTTCGGCACCCGCGGCGTCGAGGGCAAGATCCTGTGCGTCGAGCACGCGCGGACCCGGGGCATCCCCTATCTCGGCATCTGCCTCGGCTTCCAGGTCGCGGTCATCGAGTACGCCCGGCACGTGCTCGGCCTCGAGAACGCCCACAGCACCGAGTTCGATCCGCACACGCCGCATCCGGTGATCTCGGAGCTTCCCGAGCAGAAGAAGCTCGAGGGGATCATGGGCGGCACCATGCGGCTCGGCGGCCATGAAGTGGACCTCGCGGCCGGATCGCTGGCGAGCTTCCTGTACGGCGGCAAGACCTCGGTGCGGGAGCGCTTCCGACACCGCTACGAGGTGGAGCCCGCGTTCATCGAAGCGCTCGAATCGGGCGGCCTGCGCTTCTCGGGGCGGCATCCCAAGCACCCGATCATGCAGGTGCTCGAGCTTCCGCAGTCGGTGCACCCCTACTTCGTGGGAACGCAGTTCCACCCCGAACTGACGAGCCGTCCGCTCACGCCGCAGCCGCTCTTCATGGGACTCTTCGCCGCGGCGATGGCGGAGGCGAACCCCGTCGGGGAGCTGCCGCCCGCCGTGCGCCGCTGGCTGCGTCCCGCCGGCACCGCGTCGGCAAGCCCGCGGACCTGAGTCCCGGAGCGTCGAGGTTCGCGAGGTCGATTTCGGTTCCTGGCCGGGAACTTTCGGCGTTTCGGCCCAATCCCTTGGCGACGCCACCGTGGAGACGTACGCTCCGCCGCCCCGCTCCGGACCCGCCGGTCCCGCGGCACCGCAGGGTCCCACGCCGTGCTCAAGAACATCTACTGCCTCGAAGGCGACTGGTGGGGCGACCCCAAGAAGCCCTCGACGGTTCGCCCGATCTTCGATCTGCTGGCGCAGGCCTACCCGAACCTGCGGTACACGCATCGCTCGATCGGGACGCGTGAGGAGTTCGACCACGCGCTCGAGAGCTGGACGCAGCGGAAGTACGCGGACTTCCCGATCCTCTACCTCGCCTTCCACGGCAATCCGAACATCCTCTTCGTCGGCGATCGCCGCAAGACCAAGGGCCGGGTCAGCCTCGATGCGATCGCGGAGCGGCTCGAAGGCCACTGCCACGACCGGCTGATCCACTTCGGCAGCTGCAAGACGCTGCACTGCTCGCCGCGGAACCTCACCTCGTTCCTCAAGCGCACCAAGGCGCTCGCGGTGTCGGGCTATCGAACCGACATCAACTGGCTGCTCTCCGCGAGCTTCGAGGTCTATCTCCTCGGCGCGATGCAGGAGGCGACGCTCTCGCTGCGGGGAGTGCGGCAACTCACCGAGCGGGTCCGGCAGGTCTCGCGTCCGCTCGCGCGGCAACTGGGGTTCCGGATGGTGATGCGCGAGCCGAAGAGCTGAGCGCCCTCGCCTCGGGACCGTCCCCGATCGGATCCGGCGCCCCCGGGCGAGACCGCGCCGGAATCCCTTGTCGGACCCGGCGCTCCCGACTACGCTTCCCGCCCCGTTGCCGATATAGCTCAGCTGGTTAGAGCGGAGGATTCATAAACCTCAGGTCGGTGGTTCGAGTCCACCTATCGGCATTGACCCGAACTCCTGCCCGCTGCCCCTGCAGCAGCCCTGTGGAGAAGGTCGTCCGCCCCCGTAGCTCAGTTGGATAGAGCGTGGGTTTCCTAAACTCAAGGTCACAGGTTCGAGCCCTGTCGGGGGCGTTGTCGTCACGCCCGAGCCGAGGCCACGAAGCGGTACCGAATCAGTCGTCGCCGCCGGGGTTCCGCCCCTTCGCCCGATCGGCCTTCGCCTGCATGATGAACATCACTCCGAAGCCGCCGACGAGGACGAGCCACATGGCGTTGGCGAAGAGGACTGGCATCATGGCGAGGGGCTCCGGGGGACGCGAAGCGACCGGCTTCGCGAGGGTCCAAGTCGGCAAGGGCGGGGAGGGTAGTGCCCCACCCCGTTCATCGGCAAGCGCACGCCGGTCCGTTGCCCGCCCCGCTTGCTGCGGCTCGGGAGTCCCCCGGTGAGGGATGGGGCCACCGATGAAGTCACGACGGGTGCGTCTCCGCGTCGCGCCGGCGTGCCTCCGTGGCTGCATCTGGTCCTCGATCGCCCGGAGATCCCCAACAACACCGGCAACATCGGACGCACCGCCCTGGCGATCGGTGCGAGGCTGCATCTCGTGCATCCGCTCGGCTTCGACCTCTCCGAGAAGGCCTGCCGACGCGCGGGGCTCGACTATTGGCCGCATCTGGACTGGTGCGAGCACGCGTGCTTCGACGACTACGCCGCCTCGCGTCCGCCGCGGGTGTGGCTCTTCACCACCAAGGCGGAGCGATCGCTGTGGGACGCCGAGTTCCAACCGGGCGACCATCTGCTCTTCGGACGGGAGACCTCCGGTGCGGATCCCGAGGTCCACGCCTGGATCGACCGGTCGTTCGGGCCCGAACATCGCCTGCGACTGCCGATGGTCCGGCGACCGGAGGCTCGGAGCCTGAATCTCGCCACCGCGGTCTCGGCGGCGGCCTATGCGGCGCTCGATCGCATTCGCCTTCGACATCCCGAACTGGCCTCGGATCCCCGGTTCCCCGCCTAAGCAGGCCGCGGCGTGTCAGGGGCGGGCAGATGCCTCACCCGGTGAAGGGCAACCGCACCGCCGCTTCGATCCGTATCCTGCCCGATCGTCCGATGCTCTCCGGCGTGTCGAGACGCCCCGCGGCGGCCCCGGCCGCATGCTCCCCGTCCAAGGAGTCCTCATGATCGAGTCCCGTTCGACCCCCGCCTCCTCGACGCCCGCGCCCGATCGTCGAGGCTTCACGATCACCGAACTGCTCGTCGTGATCGGGATCATCGTGCTGCTGATCGGCATCCTGCTGCCGGCGCTCGGCAAGGTGAACGAGCGGGCCAAGAGCACGCAGACCTCCGCGATCATGGAGGAGTTCGCGAAGGCCTGCGAAGCGTTCCGGCAGGAGTTCGGCTTCTATCCCGGCCTGGTGCCGGAGGACGTCCTCGCCTCGGATCCGAAGATCAGCGGCACGGAGAACGCGCTGCTCCACCTGATGGGCGGCGGCGTCTCGCAGGACGACCCGGCCTTCGACTCGCTCGACGGCAACTGGCAGACGATCACCTTCGGCAGCGGCGCCAACCAGTACCGCATCAAGGTGAACCCTTCGCAGATCGGCAAGGGTCCGCGGGTCGGCGGCAAGAGCTACGCGCCGTTCTTCAGCCCGAAGACCGAGGAACTCGCGCCGAGCGACGGGCAGATCGGCCGCAACGGCGTGGTCGAGGACGCCTCGACCGCACCCGGCGATCGCCTTCCGGACCTCGTCGATGCGTGGGGCCAGCCGATCCTCTACATGCGGGCGATCCGCGGCGTCGGCAACCTCGTCGGCGAGGCGAACGGCTCGGCGCCGCCCCGCACGCAGTTCGTCTTCGATCCGATCCTGCCCTACCTCAACTCCGACTCGCTCGGCGAACTCGGGAAGTCGCAGATCGACAGCATCATCCGCGTGAACAACGGCAACAACCGCTCCCGCACCGTGGCGCAGATCATTCGCCATCCCGGCCTCGGCACGCCGACGCTGCCCGAGACCGGCACCGCGAAGGGCCAGATCGTCGTGATCTCCGCCGGCAAGGATGGCGTCTACTTCAGCCGCTACGACGGTCCCGGCTCGCCCGCGGCGCCCGTCACGAACATCCTGAACGGCACCTACGGCAAGCCGCAGGTCGTCGAGCAGTACGACGACATCATCGTCTTCGGCGGCGGCTGAGCCGGCTGCCCATCACCCGTTCCAACGACGACGCCCCGCCGGTCTCGGC
>JBMTTG010000251.1:0-4444 GCA_049449095.1 Phycisphaerales bacterium
GTTGGGTGGAGGTCGATCCTGCGCAGGTGGACGTGCCGCCGGTGCCGCAGGAGTTCCGCGGCCTGTGGGTCGCCACCGTCGCCAACATCGACTGGCCGAGCCGCCGCGATCTCGATGCGGCCTCGCAGCGGCAGGAGGCGATCCGCATCCTCGACCTCTGCCGCGATCTGCATCTCAACGCGGTCGTGCTGCAGGTTCGCCCGGCCGCCGATGCGCTCTACGCCTCGCCCAGCGAGCCGTGGTCGGAGTACCTCGTAGGCCGCGAGGGCGCTGCGTCGTCCTACGACCCGCTCCGGTTCTGGATCGACGAGGCCCACGCTCGCGCGATCGACCTGCATGTCTGGATCAATCCGTTCCGGGCGCGGCATCGTTCGGCACGCTCGAACCCCGCGCCGAACCACGTCTCGTCGCGGCGGCCGGAGCTCGTGGTTCGCTACGGCGAGGAACTGTGGCTCGACCCAGGCATGGCGGAGTCGCGGGAGTTGTCGCTCGCGGTGATCGAGGATCTCGTGCGCCGCTACGACCTCGACGGCGTGCACCTCGACGACTACTTCTACCCCTATCCCATCAAGGGCCTCGAGTTCCCCGACGAAGCCTCGTACGCGGCCTATCGCGGCGGCGGCGGAACGATGGCCCGCAACGACTGGCGCCGACGGAACATCGACGGCTTCGTGCGGTCGATGTACGAGCGGGTGAAGGCGATCGATCCGCAGGTGCTCGTCGGCATCAGCCCGTTCGGCATCTGGCGGCCGGGCCATCCCGAGGGCGTCGTGGGATTGGACACCTACGAGGCGCTGCACGCCGACAGCCGACTCTGGCTGCGTGCGGGCTGGCTCGACTACGCGAGCCCGCAGCTCTACTGGGCCCGCGACTCGAAGGGACAGCCGTTCGCGAAGCTGCTCGACTGGTGGGTCGGCGAGAACGTGCGCGACCGGCATCTCTGGCCGGGCCTCTATCTCACCCGAGTCGAGGAGGCCGGCGGATGGCCGCCGGAGGAGATCGAAGGCCAGATCGAGGAGGTGCGGACCCACCCCTTCGCGGACGGCGTGGTGCTCTACTCCGCGGTCGGCCTCCTCGAGAACCGACAGGGCATGCGCGAGCTGCTCTCGGATCGGCTCTTCGCGACGCCCGCGCTGGTGCCGGCATCGCCGTGGCTCTTCGACGGCGCGCCGCCGCGCCCGAAGGCGAGGCTCGTCGAAGCCGCGGGCATGCTCCGGCTCGAGTTTCCGGAGGGCGATCCGCCGGCACGATGGCTGGTGCAGCGGCGCACTGGAGACGGTTGGCTCACGACGATCCTGCCGGGCGATGCCCGCGAGCACGCCTGGCCGCTCGGCGTCGAGGACGCGGCGGCGGACGTCGTCTCGATCCGCGCGGTGTCGCGGGTTGGTGAACAGTCGGCTCCCCTCGTGCTTCGTCGCCGGGATCCGCTGCCGTTGCGGCCGCGGCGGTGACGGGCTTCGGAGGGGGGCCGTTCAGTCCAATCGCGTCATCGCCGTGGCCACCTTCGATCGCCGGGAGATGCCCATCTCGCAAGGTGTTCTCGGCGTCGCGAGGCTGCGAAAACGGATTTCTTGTGTCCGGTGGACGAGCCCAGTCGCTATACCGGATGCGAGGGGTCATCGCGATGTGCGAAGGCCGGATCTTCATGGCCTGATGAGACGGGAGATAGAAACATGGGTTGGACGCTGAATCGACTTAATGGATGGGTTGGTCTTGGAGTGCTTGCGGGCAGTTGGTGGCTTGCTCCCCCGGCATGGTCGCAATGCGTCGCAGGCGACGTCAACGGCGATGGCCTCGTGAACGGAATCGACCTCTCGGTCGTCCTGTCGCAATGGAACGCGAGTTGTCCGGCGGTGATCTCATCGGTGACGCCGGGCGCCGGCCCCATCGCGGGCGGAACGGCGATCACGATCACCGGCGAGAATCTCGGCGACGTGCAATCGGTCACGATCGGCGGCCTTCTCGCGGTCGAGGTCGTCGGCATCGATCCGACGACCATCACCGCCGTGACTCCCGCTGGCAAGAAGGTCGGGCCGCAGGACGTCGTGGTGACGACGACCGCCGGCAGCGTGACGCTCGCCGAGGGCTTCCGGTTCACGCCGCCCGAGGGATACAGCGTCATCGAGCAGGAGCCTGATCCGAAGGTCGTGACCGATGCCGCACTTCGCGCGGCCATCCTGGCGACGGGTCTGCCGTGGCGGGTCCGCGACAACGTCACCGAGATCGAGATGCTTCTCGTGCCGCCGGGGACCTTCGACATGGGATGTTCGGCGTCGCTCGCGTCCCCGTGCGATTCCGATGAGTTTCCCGTCCATGAGGTGACGCTGACGCAGGCCTTCTACCTTGGCCGCTACGAGGTGACGCAGGCCCAGTGGACTGCGATCATGGGGTCCAATCCGAGCGTCTTCAACTACCCGACCAGCGAGGTCCCGGCGGACCAGGTGCCGAACCGTCCGGTCGAGCGGGTCTCGTGGAACCTGATCCAGGAGTTCGAGGAGGCCACCGGGCTCCGTCTGCCCACCGAGGCCGAGTGGGAGTACGCCTGCCGGGGAGGGACGACCACCGCGTTCTCCAACGGCAGCGACGACGATGCCTCCATCGGCACCATCGCCTGGTACGAACCGAACTCCGGGTTCCAAACCCATCCCGTGGGTACGAAGCTCGGCAATCCGCTCGGCTTCCACGACATGTCTGGCAACGTTTGGGAGTGGGTGGAGGACTGGTACGGCGCCACGTACTACGAGGTCAGCCCGCCGATCGACCCGCCCGGGCCGGCAAGCGGCGACGGCAAGGTGCTGCGGGGCGGAAGTTGGTTCTTCGTCCCATTCTTCCAGCGATCTTCGTACCGCGGAGACGGCTTCGATCTCAACTACAACAGCGCCGACATCGGTGTTCGGCTGGTGAGGGACCCGTGAGTCCGGGACGTCCTCGACCCTTGGGGCGCTCCGCTGCTCGGAGAGGCGCGCCCGCGAGGCAGATCGAGGCGTGACCATGACCTGAACGCGGGCCGTCCTTCGGGGCGGCCCGCGTCGCTTGGGTCGACGGCGTGGCGGGCGTGCAGTCCGGGCGCTACGCCAGCTGCTTGCGCAGGTAGTTGATCACGTCGATCTTGGTGATGAGCCCGTAGAAGTGCTTCTCGTCCGCGACGATCGCGACGCGATCCGCCCGGAAGATCGGCATCAGGTCGGCGCTCGTGGCCTTCGGCGAGATCGTCTCGAGCCGCGTGGTCATGAAGTCGCGGACCGGCTTCGCGGCGTTGCTTCGGTCGCTGGTCAACGCCAGCAGGATGTCGCTCTCGTCGAGGATGCCGATCGGCCGCGGGGCGTCGCCCATCACCGCCATCTGGCTCACGCCGAACATGCGCATGCGCTTGATCGCCTGGTGGATCGGCACGTCGGGTCCGAGCACGTAGTCCTCCCGATCGAGATGCCGGCGGGCGATCAGGTCGCGCAGGTCGCCGAAGGTCTCCCGCTCGATGAACCCCTGGTCGATCATCCAGAAGTCGTTGAACATCTTCGAGAGGTACTTCGCGCCGTTGTCGCAGACGAGGCTGACGACGGTCTTCGGCTCGGTCTGCTCGCGGCAGTAGCGCAGCGCCGCGGCGAGCAGGGTGCCCACGCTCGAGCCCGCAAGCACGCCTTCCTTGCGGAGCAGCTCCCGCGCGGTGTGGAACGCCTCGGCGTCGGGGATCGTGTAGGCCTTGTCGACGAGCGACAGGTCGAGGATGTCCGGCACGAAGTCCTCGCCGATCCCCTCGACGAGCCACGAGCCCGCGGTCACGTCGCGTCCTTCGTTCACCTTCGGGGCGAGGATCGAGCCCGCCGGATCGGCGAGCACCATCTCGATCGCGGGGTTCCGCTCCTTCAGGAACCTGCCGACGCCGCTCACCGTGCCGCCGGAACCGACGCCCGCGACGAACGCGTCGATCCTTCCATCAAGCTGCTCCCAGATCTCGGGACCGGTGGTCTCGTAGTGGCTCTGCGGATTGGCGGGATTCTCGAACTGGTTGATGAAGTGCGCGGAGGGATCCTCGCGGGCGAGTCGCGCCGCGACGTCCTGGTAGTACTCGGGGTGTCCCTTGCCGACATCGGAGCGGGTGAGCACGACCTCGGCGCCCATGGCGCGAAGGTGGGAGATCTTCTCGTCGCTCATCTTGTCGGGGACGACCACGGTCAGCCGGTAGCCCTTCTGCCCCGCGACGAGTGCGAGCGAGAGGCCGGTGTTGCCCGCGGTCGCCTCGATGATCCGGCCGCCGGGCTTCAGGTGCCCCTCGCGCTCGGCCCGCTCGACCATCGCGACGGCGATCCGGTCCTTGATCGAGTTGCCGGGATTCAACGACTCCATCTTCACGAAGAGCCGGCAGGGTCCGGTGTCGAGGTTGCGAAGCTCGAGCATCGGGGTGTTCCCGATCATCTCGAGGACGTTGTGGAAGACGGGGGCGGCG
>JBMTTG010000252.1:0-4415 GCA_049449095.1 Phycisphaerales bacterium
AACTCCTCCCCGGCGGAGCGAAGCGACGCGGGGGAGGTGCCGAGCGAAGCGAGGCGGAGGGGTCGCTCGGAGTCGGGAGGCGTGGCTTGCGCGCCGGCCCCGCGTCCTCCGCATGGTCGCGTCCTCCCCATCCTTCTCTACGGGCTCTCCATCCTCCTGCTGCCGACCCTCGCCCTCGCCGAACGCCATCCCCAGGACGGCCCGCACTGCGAGGTGGTGGTTCGGATTCGCGAGCAGGGGGTCGAGGTGAAGCTCAGCCCGAACCTCGTCTTCCTCGACACCCTCTTCGACTTCCCGCGCGAGGATCCCGGCGCCATCGCCCCCGCCGAGGTCTGGTCGCTGCGCGATCTGCTCGCGGCGCACTTCGCGAGTCCGAGCGACTTCCCGATCGTCTCGATCGACGGCGCCGATCCGCAGCCCGTGCTCGGGGAGGTCCTCGTCAACGCGCCCGATCCGGACCTGCTGCCCCTCTTTCCGAACTCGGGCATGCGCGGGCTGCGCAAGATCGCGTTCACCCTCGACTATCCGACGGAATCGCTCCCGCAGGAAGTGGCGCTTCGCTGGCGGGACTTTCCGCCCAACGTTCTGAGCCTCTTCGAGGAACCGCCGCCGCTCGTCATCACCGTCGAGCTGCTGACGCCCGGCGAGCGGGCGCTGATCGATCTCTCGCAGCAGGAGCCGGAGTTCATCTGGCACGCGCCGCCGCCGGACGAGGCGGAGGCTGCGGCGCTCGCGGCGCCGGCCGCACCGCCACCGCCGAAGGTGCGCACCATCGCGCTGTTGCCGGTCTTGGTCTGTTCGGTCGGTGGAATCCTCGCGGCGGTCTCGCTGCAGCGGGGATGGCGTCGCGGGGGCGTCGCGGCGATCGGCCTGCTCGCCGTCACCGCGACCATCGCCACGATCGGCCGTGACGCGTGGCAGGTCGAGGTGTCGCGTGAAGCCTCGCCCATGCCGACTCCCGAGGAGGCGGTGGCGATCTTCACGCCGCTGCAGCGGGGGATCTACCGCGCCTTCGATCTCGACGAGGAGGGCGAGGTCTACGACGCCCTCGCCCTGAGCATCGACGGGCCGATCCTTCCAAGGATCTACCGAACCGTGCGCCGAAGCCTCGTCATGGAGGAGGAGGGCGGCGCGGTCGGTCGGGTGATCGAGGTGCGTCCGCTCGAGGTCGAGATCGAGTCGGTGGGACTCGTCGAGCCGCCGCGCGATCCGGCACCGCTCGTCGCCGATTCGGTCGAGGGCGACGTCGCGGAGCCGACTCGAACGGGCGACGCGGCCTCGCTCGTTTCCGAACCACGGGTGGGCTTCACGGTGCGCTGCCGATGGCAGGTCGACGGTGCGGTCTACCACTGGGGCCATGGGCATTTCCGCACGAACGAGTACGAGGGGCGCTATCTGGTGATCGCAACCGATCGCGGCTGGCGCATCGCCGGCGACGAACTGCTCTCGCAACGGCGGGTGGACGAGCCGGAGTCCGCAGAGACTCCGACGGCGCCCGGCGGCGAGACACCGTCGCCGGACGACGAGGAGTTCGAGGTGTGAGCGCCCTCGCCGTCCTCGACGACATCCGCTTCCGCCATCGTGGCGGACCGTTCTCCATGTCGATCCCGCATCTCGAACTCGCCCGCGGCGAGGCGGTGGCGTGCGTCGGACCGAGCGGCTGCGGCAAGACGACGCTGCTCGAGATCCTGGTCGGGATCCGACGACCGGAGTCGGGCACGATCGTGATCGACGGCGTGCCGCTGCATGCACTCGCCGACGCGGCGACGCGGGCGTGGCGGCTTCGCCATGTCGGGCTCGTCTTCCAGGATCTGCGGCTGCTCGAGTCGCTCTCGGCCCGCGAGAACATCCTGCTTCCGTACCACCTCGATCGCACGCTCGGCGATCTCGAGATGGCGGCGGTCCGAGCCTCGAGACTCGCCGAACGCATGGGGTTGGCGGCGCTCCTCGATCGCAAGCCGCGCCGGCTCAGCCACGGCGAGCGACAGCGGGTCGCGGTGTGCCGTGCCCTCGTCACGGAGCCGTTGCTCATGGCTGCCGACGAGCCGACGGGCAGCCTCGATCCAGAGAGTGCGCGGCTCGCGGTCGATCTGCTCGTCGAGGCAGCCCGGGCGGGCGGGCAGACGCTCTTCATGGTGACGCACGACCACTCGCTGCTCGATCGCTTCGATCGCGTGGTCGAAATGCGTTCGCTGCTTGCGTCCGCGGGAGCGACGACATGAGAGGCGCTTCGCTGCTCGTCGCGCGGCGCCTGGCTCACGAGTGGCCGCAGACGGCGATCCTCGTCGCCTGCCTCGCGGTGACGGTGCTGCTGCCGTTGGCCGGTCGGCTGCTGCTCGATCGCTACAGCGAATCGCTCCGTCAACGGGCTGCGGCAACCCCACTCGTGGTCGGCGCCGCGGGCAGCCCGATCGAACTCGTGCTCGCCTCGCTCTACTTCGAACCCGCGGTGCTCCCGACGATTCCCTACGGCGAGGTGCTGTCGCTCGATGCGGAGGCGGACGTGCTCGCGGTGCCGCTCTCGCTGCGCTTCACCGCGCGCGGCCATCCCGTGGTCGGAACCCGCTTCGACTACTTCGGACGGCGCGGGCTGCGGTCCGCGTCGGGAAGCCTGCTGCAGCGCCTTGGAGACTGTGTGCTGGGCGCGAGTGCGGCTCGCGCTCTGGGCGTCTCCACCGGCGACGCGCTCTTCACCGATCCGCGCGAGGCCTACGACCTCGCGACGGCACCGCCGCTCAAGATGCTTGTGCGCGGCGTGCTCGAAGCGAGCGGCACGCCCGACGACGACGCGGTCTTCGTCGACCTGCGCACCGCGTGGATCCTCGAAGGACTGCTTCACGGTCACGCCGACCCCGTGAAGCTGCCCGAGGCGGCGATCCTCGGCCGCGACGGCGAGCGCATCGTGCTCGACGAGGGCATTCGCGAGTACTACGAGGTCCGCGAGGACAACCTCGCGGGATTCCACCTGCACGGCGAGGAGTCGGCGATGCCGATCTCCGCGATCCTGGTCTTCCCGGAAAGCGATCGGATCGGCACGATCATCGAGGCGCGGCTCGACGAACCGGAATCGCGACAGGCGGTGCGTCCGGCGCTCGTCATCGACGGCCTGCTTGCGACGGTGGTCCGGGTGAAGCGGCTCTTCGATGCGATCACCGTGCTGCTCGGGACGACCACGATCCTGCTCGCGGGACTCGTGATCGCGCTTTCGCTGCGGGCTCGGCGCGGCGAGATCCTCGTGATGCAGGCGATGGGCGCGAGTCCGTGGACGGTGCGTCGCATCGTGCTCGGCGAGGTCGTGGCGGTGCTGCTCGCGGCGGCGACCGCGGGGGCGATCGCGGCGTGGGCGGCGGCGCAGGCAGCGCCTGATCTGATCCGGTTCGCGATGGGCTGATCCCGGCGTCGCTGCGGCCCGGAGTCACTCGGACCTGTTTGCCCATCCTTCGATCCACAGCCCGCGGCTCGGCACGCTCGGATCCTGCAGTACCCAGGTCCGTGTGCGGCGCTTCTGCAGTGCACGGGCGAGCTTCGCCTCGGCCGAGCCGACCTTCACGATGATCGGTGCCGGCTCGCCGGACACCTCGAAGTGGATCCGATGAATGCGGTCGTTGTTGACGGAGGTGTTCGTGCGTTCGACCTGGGCGATCGACGCGGCGACCGAGAGCCCCCGACGAACCAGGCGCTGGCGAATCAGGCGGTGTCGCAGGATGAACGACCAGATCACGATCGCCACCACGCCAAGGCCGGTGAAGACGCCTCCGACGACCCGATCGTCGCCGTCGGGTGCGGTCTTCAGGAGGAGCCCGATCCCGAGGGCAGGAAACGCGAGGCAGAACGCGAGCAGCAAGAGCAGCGGGAAGGTGGTGCCTCGCCACGCGCGGCGGGCGATCGGCGGCGGGATGTCCGCCCGCGGAGGCGGCTGTTCGCGGATCGAATCGACCATCTCCGTGGTGACGAGATGGCGTCGCACGAGATGGCCAACCAGCCCGCCGGCGGAGGCGAGGTTCTCCGTCGCCTCCTCGCGGTAGTTGCCCGCCACCGCAGACTCGGCCCGCCTCGCGGCGACCGGATCGTTCGCGAAGGTGGCGCAGGCGGCGAGGGCATCTTCGACGAGCCGTGCCCGCGCCGCTTCGTCGAGTCGTTCGTCGCGGTCGCGGCCATCCGACCACGACGAACCGATCACGCGGTGCACGAGCACCCCGTGGCGGCCGACCTTGATGCGGAGGTCGTCGAATGCGGCAAGGGCGTCGAGCGCCTCGCGCGAGAGTAGGGCCCGCACCGATCCGCCGTTCGCGGTGACGATCGTGTAGCGCTTCGAGAACTCGGGATGGCCTTCGATCTCGAGCGTCGGCACCCCGAGAAGGCCGGAGAGGCCGGCGAGGAGCCGGTCGCCGAACGAGCCACGCGGCAGGAGTTCG
>JBMTTG010000253.1:0-4343 GCA_049449095.1 Phycisphaerales bacterium
CAAGCCACGCGATGGCCGCGATCGCAAGCCATCGTCGGTAGCCGCCCTCGAGGGCGAGCCGAGGCTCGGGCAGCCCGTAGAGATCGGTGCCGGGATTGGGCGGGAGTTGCGAGTAGACCTCGACCTCGAGCGCCGCCAGGCCGATCGGAGGCCTTCCGTCGGACTGTTCGAGGAAGGGCACCAGATCGAAGGTGCCTTCGACCACCGCGAAGCACTCGACCCGATGCCGATCGCCGCCGATCGGATTCACCCGAACAAGGATCGGGCTGCCGCCATCCCGAACGGCCTTGGCCCGCAGCGGTCCGGCCGGATGGGAGACCTCGAAGGACGCGATGGTGCCGCGCGCGACCCGCGTGGGCGGATCCGCGGACGTCGCGGCGTCGTTCGCGAGTCCAAGCGAGAGCAGCAGTGCAGCGAGCAGAGTCATCCTCGCCCCCGTCGGCGCGCGCCGCGGGCCGCGAGGAAGTGGCGAAGTGGCGGAATGAACGGACGATCGGTGGCGAGGCGAAGGACGTCGGCGCCCGACCGAAGCAGTTCGTGCCGGATCGCCTCCGCCTCGAGAAGCGCACGGCGGCCCGAAGCGAGCAGGGGTCGGCCGGTCTCGGCTTCGCGGACCCGCATGAACCCCGCGCGAAGCGGCGACACCTCCGCCGGATCGACGAGATGCACCACCGCGCAGTCGTGGCCGCGGCTCGCCCGACGCAGCGCCGCGAGGCACTGCGGATCGTGGAGATCCGAGAGCACGATGAAGACGCTCGCCCGCTCGGCGCGGGTCACCGCGAGGTCGAGCCGCTCCGCGAGCGAGGTGCCCTCGTCGTAGGCGTGGCGGCGCAGCGGCTCGAGTGCCGAGTGCAGGTCGCCGCGGGAGAGCGTTCCGTGCGAGGGGACGCTTCGCTCGCCGCCGCCGACGATCGCCACGGGGCTCAGTCGCCGCAGGGCGAGCAGGCCGACGGCGGAGGCGATCCAGATCGCGAGGTCGTGCTTGCTGCGGGCGGTCGATCGCACCGCCATCGACGCGCTCGTGTCGACGACGAGATGGACCGTGGTGCGCTTGAGCGCCTCGTACTCGCGGATGTGGGCGACGCCGGTCCGCGCGGTGCGCTTCCAGTCGATCGAGCGGACCGGATCGCCGGGAACGTAGGGACGCGATCCGGCGTACTCGATGCCGCCGCCGATCAGGCGCGAGGCGTCGCTTCCGAAGGCGAGATCGTCGGCAAGTCGCCGCACCACCATCTCGAAGTCGCCGCGGGCAAGCTGCTCCGGCGGCGGAAGCTCGAGGTCCGACCCGCGAGCCGCGGGGGCGGGGCCGGTCGGCGTTCGCTCGGTGATCGACAGGGGCACGGGTGTCGTTCCGTCTCCGATCAGGCGAGCGAGTCGAGCAGTTCAGAGAGGACCTGCTCGGCGGTGCGGCCCTCCGCGAGCGCCTCGTAGGAGAGCCGCATGCGATGGAGCATGACGTCCTCGGCGAGGGCGAAGAGGTCCTCGGGGATGGCGAAGTCGCGGCCGTGGATCCAGGCGCGGGCTCGCGAGGCGTGCACGAGGGCGATGGCGGCGCGGGGGCTGCATCCGAGCTCGATCTCGCGATGGCTCCGCGTGAGGTTCACGAGCTCCACGCAGTCCCGCACGAAGACGTCGCTCACGTGCACCGCCTGCACCTGCGACATCGCCGCGGTGAGATCGCCCACGTGCAGCCGACGCGATCCGTCGATCGCATCGAAGGCGCTCATCGGGACCGCGCCGTCGCCCTGCCGCTTGAGCTTGAGGGCGAGGCTGCGGCGCACGACCTCCGCCTCGTCGGCGGGGGACGGATAGGTCAGGCGATGCCGCAGCAGGAAGCGGTCGAGCTGCGCTTCCGGGAGTTCGAAGGTCCCCGCCTGTTCGACGGGGTTCTGCGTGGCGATCACGAGGAAGGGCGCCGGCAGATCGTGCGTGGTGTCGCCGATCGAGACCCGCCGCTCCTGCATCGCCTCGAGCAGGGCCGACTGCACCTTCGGGGAGGCGCGATTGATCTCGTCGGCGAGGAGCAGGTTGGTGAAGATCGGCCCCTTGTGGATGCGGAACTCGCCGGTCCGCTGCTCGAGGATCTCGCTGCCGACGATGTCGCTCGGCAGCAGGTCGATCGTGAACTGCACGCGGGCGAAGGCGAGATCGATCGACTTCGCGACCGATTGCACCAGGAGCGTCTTGGCGATGCCCGGCACGCCCTCGAGCAGCAGATGGCCGCCGGTCAGGAGCGCGATGAGCACCCGCTCGACCACGGTCTCCTGGCCGACCACGGTGCGGGCGACCTCGCGGCGCACGTGTTCGGCGAAGGGCGATCGTGCTTCGGCGGCGACGCCGGCGGCGGCATTCGGGTCGGATTCGGGCATGGTGCGGTCGGTCCGAGAGGGAGTCAGTTGGAAGGTTCGGCGAGCAGGGTCTCGAGGAGCGGTGCCACCGAGCCGGACTTGAGCCCGGAGGCGCGGACCATGCCGTTGCGATCGACGACCACCGTCGCCGGAAGGAACTCGACGCCGAACTCGCGCATGGTCGCGCCGCGTCGCGACGAAGCCTCCTCGCCGGAGGGCGTCGCATCGAGGGCGTGGGCGATCGGCGCGATCGGCGGCGGGCCGGGCTCGTTCGCTTCGGCGGCGGCGCGAAGCGACTCGGCCGCGGCCTGCGCGGCCGCCTTCATCGCGTTGAAGTCGCTCCCCGCGTCGCAGACGGCGACGAACACGACGCCCTGATCCGCGAAGCGGTTGCGCAGGCTTGTGAACGCCGCAAGTTCGGACGCGCTCAGCGCTCCGCCGGGTCTCGTGAAGTGCAGGACGATGGGCATGCCCCGCAGGGCGTCGGCGGGAATCGGATCACCGGACCACGCCTGCATCGAGAGCGGCGGCATCGGCTTGCCTTCGCGCGAGCGCAGCCCTTCGGGACGGTCGCGGGCGCCGAGGAAGAGCTCCGCCGCAAGGCCCGAGGCCGAGCCGGCCGGCGCCGACTCGGCGAGGAGCATCTCGACCACGTCCTTGACATGCGACGGGATCAGCCCGGCGGCACGCACGATGCCCTCGCGATCGATCACCACGTAGGTCGGCCAGAACTGGAGCTGGTAGTTCTTCGCGCTTGGCCCGCCGCTGCGGTCGAGCGTCACCGGATAGTTGATCTTCTTGTCGCGCACGACGTCGGCGGCCTTGTCCCAGCCGGCGTTCGAGTCGTGCACGCCGATGAAGACGAGATCGCCGCCGGCGGCGGGACCGTGCTTCTCGACGAGTTCGACGTTCTCCGGAATCGCCCGCATGCACGGTCCGCACCACGTCGCCCAGAAGTCGACGACCACGACCTTGCCCTTGGTGCTCGCGAGATCGACCGCTTCGCCGATCCACGTGTCGGTCTCGAGCTTCGGGGCGGGCTTGCCTTCAAGCGCCTTGAGTTCGGCGGGCCGGTCCTTGCCCGAGAAGAACCACTCGTCGGGAATGGGTGGCGATGCGAAGAGGCTCGACGCCAGGAGGCCGGATCCGAAGAGAGCGCCGAGGAATGGGAAGGCTCGCATGAACCCATTGAACCACACTCCCCGTGCGGAGGTGCGGCCGAGAGGGCGTCGGCACCGAATCCTCGAAGGATGGCCGCTCGGCCGCGTGCCTCAGCCGCCCGCGGCCGCGACGAGCATGCGTACCACGCCGTCGCCCAGGGCGGGGTCGGCGGTTCGTTCGGGATGCCACTGCACCCCGAGATAGAAGGGCCGCCGCGGATCGCGAATCGTCTCGATCACGCCGTCGTGGCTGACGGCGAGCACTTCGAAGGGGCCGGGGGCGCCGAGGGCCTGGTGATGAGCGCTGGTCACGGGGCCGCGGCCGAACGGGCCGGCGATCTCGTGGATCTGGTCGTCGACGTGCTGGTGTCCGGTCGGCACGACGTCGGGGAGGTGCTGAACGAGCGGGCACCCGCCATGCACGCCCATCTCCTGCATGCCGAGGCAGATTCCGAGCACCGGCAGGTTCGGACGAGCGGCGAGCGATTCGAGCAGCGCGAAGTCGAACGCCTGCCGACGCGGATCCATGATCTCGGCCTTCTCATGGAGCGGGATGCCCGCGCCGCGCGGATCGATGTCCGGGCCGCCGGTCAGGATCACGCCGTCGAGGCGATCGAGGTACTCGGGGATCAGCCGCGGATCCGGTGCGAGCACGACTGGCAGGCCGCCCACGCGCTCGAGGCATTCGAGGTAGGTCGCGTTCACGCGAACCCGAAGCGGGCGGGGCCCGCCATCGGCGGGTGGCTCGCCGAGATCGAGGCTGGGGGTGAGGCCGATGAGCGGGCGGCGAGGCGAGATGGAGGTCATGGGTCGCGTTGTATCGACTGGACGCCGC
>JBMTTG010000254.1:0-4318 GCA_049449095.1 Phycisphaerales bacterium
CTCGAATCAGCGACGACGACGACGGGCCGCGACGCCGCCCGCGAGGCCGAGCAGCGCGATCGCGCCGGGAGCCGGCACCGCGACGTAGAGGTTGTTGGCGGTCGCGAAGGTCGCGGGCCCGCCCTCGGATCCCAACGCGAGGGTCGAGATCGAGGAGATCTCCGCACCGAGCGAATAGAAGCCGACGAAGGCGTCCTGCGTGTCGAGCGCCGCGATGTAGCTGGTGCCATCGGAGAGGGTGACCTCCACGATGCTCGGCACGACGTTGAAGTTGATGTCCGTTCCGAAGAAGTTGCCACCGACCGCCGACACGCCCGGCGCGAGGGCAAAGACCAGTTCGGTCTCGGCGAGGTTCGTCGAGAAGTAGCCGGCATCCGCGTAGAGGCCGCCGGAGGCGCTCGCGCTCCACTCGATGCCGCCCACGTCGCCGACGACTGGGCCAGCGTAGAAGCCGCTGTAGCCGCCGAAGTCCTCGGTCGCGATGAACGAGGTGCTCGGCGACGACGCACAGAACGCCGCCCAGACGTCGTACTGCGTGAAGACGATCACTTCGGCGCTGGCGGCCGATGCGAGGGCCACGGTGGCCGCCGCGATGCTGGTGCGAATCATGAGAATCCTCTCTCCTCTCGAGTGGCTGTCCTTGCGCAGGATCGCGGTCACGCCCCACGATCCGTCCCACCGCGTCCCGATGCACGGCGCGGTCGCTTCGCAAGGAACATCCCGCTCGACGACGAAGCGACCCGTCGAGCGTGCAGAAGGTGCCCCCGAAGCAGGACTCGTCCAGTCCGGAGGCTCGCCTCCAGGCCGCACGACCCACAAAGTCGGCCCATGTTCGACCGATAACCGAGAGACGCGCGGTTCGCGGTCCTCCCGCGCCGCACTATGCACTGATCGTGCGACCGCGGTCTCGGCGGCCGTTGGGGGCTCCTTGCGAAGAGGCGTGCCTCCGTCGCAACGCCATCGGCGACCGGCTCACCGCCGAGAGTCTCCGCGAGATCGACGGCGACACCTGGTCGCTGACCGACGGCGCATTCCTCTGCGCCGAGGAGTCGCTCGAGATCGCGACCTCCCGCCACCGCAGCTTCGGCGGCTCGCTCTTCGGCGGCACGGGAGGCTTCTTCATCATGAAGGTCTCCGGCAGCGGCAAGCTGGGCGTGTCGGCGCTCGGGGCGATCCACGAGATGCCGGTCCCGGCCGGTGGCGAACTCGTCGTCGACAGCGGGCACGTCGTCGCGTGGCCGGACTCGCTGGAGATGAGCGCCTCGCTGTCGACCGGCCAGGGCGGCGGCTTCTTCAGCAAGGTGGTTGGCTCGATCAAGTCCGGCGAAGGCGTGGTGCTGCGATTCAAGGGCAGCGGCAGCGTGCTGATCGCCTCGCGGGCCCAACCGGCCTTCATCGAGTGGATCTCGAGCCGCATGCCCAAGCCCGACTGACGATCCCGGCCACCCGAACGGGTAGCAATCTTCTGCGAAGTTTGTAACAATTGCCGCAGGCCGCGGTGCGAGGTCTGGACGGTTTCGGCGGTGGTCCGCATCTTCCCGGAGTCCGTGCGGAGCGACCGGCGATGCCGGAGCGCGGCCGAACGTGAACACCTTTCCCCACCGGAGATTTCGATGCGCACCGTCCATGCAACTCTTCTCGTCCTCGTTGGAACCACGACCCTCCATGCCGCCCCGCCGACCGCCGAAGACTGGTGGACCGCCATGGGCCGATACCCCGGCCACCACCTGCTGAAGGACGGCGAGACCGGGGCTGTGGTGGGTGCGTTCGAAGTCGAATGGGGCGTGCCCTTCGAACGGATCAACTACCGCTACAGCTCGATCGGCGACGGGCCCGAGACCACCGCGACCGGCTTCTGCAGCTGGGACGAGAAGCTCGGCAAGGTCAGGTTCGTCGAGGTCGAGACCGGCGCCGACGGCCTCGTCACCCATCTGGGAACGCTCGAGGACGTCGAGGGCACGGCGTACACGTGGAACGTGCGGACCTGGAGCGAGAAGGAGGAGATTCGCTCGTTCAAGCTGACCGACGTCTTCGACGGCGACGGCGTCGATCGTTCCATCGAGATGAGGTCGGGATCGGCGATTCCATCGAGCTTCGTCTGGTCGCGGGTGAACCACTTCCAGAAGGCCTTCCCTCTCGCCGAGCAGCTGGTGGGAATCTGGAACTTCACCGACGAAGGCCAGCAGAAGATGGCGAAGGTCGAGTGGGGCCCGGGCAAGAACACGCTCGTGGAGACCACGTACTCCGTCGGCGACGATGGCAAGACCACCGCGGATTCGACCGTGGTCTACATGTACGACACGAGCTCCGACGTCGTCCGCATGCACTTCATGGGCGCAGACGGAACCGCCGGATGGGCGTCGCCAAGAGTGGGAACCGCGGATGGGAAGACGACGATGGAGGTCTCCTGGCGAGGCCGCAACGCCAACGGCGATCGACTCACCGCCGAGGTACTCCGCGAGATCGACGGCGACACCATGACCCTCACCATGCGAGACTTCACGTTCGAGCGTGTCTCGTTCCCCGAGGGCGATGCCCGCAGCGCGATGACCACGCCGACCGTGATGACCCGCGCGAAGAAGTGATCGGCCGAACGCCGGCCTGAAGAGAGGATCGTGACTCGCCCCTCGGGCACTCCGCCCGGGGGGTGTTTCTTCACGACCTCAGGGCGTCGCGAGATCGGTCCGGGACTGGTCCACGTCGAAGGCGAGCGATCGAAACCACGGGAACAGATCCTCGCCGACCGCCACACTCCAGACCGCGACCGCATCGTCCATCGAGTAGGACGGGCGATCCGCCGGCACCAGGCGCCGCTTGGCCTGGAAGTACTTCGACATCGCGCCCGGCCCATGCAGCCGTTCCAGTTCCTCGAAGACGAAGTAGCTCTTGCCCCAGACGACGTCGCGCGGCGCGTCGGCGGCAAGCGGGTCGATGCGATCGAGCCCTGGATCGTGTCTCTTCGCTGCGGCGATCTGCCGATCGATCGTCTGCTGCGCCTCGGGCATGCCGAGCCGTCGCCCCACCTCGATACCGAGCCACGTCGCGATCGGCTCGTTCCACAGGGGCTCGGCGTGCGGAAGAACCCACGAGTGCCCCGCCTCGTGCGCGATCAGCTCGACCATGGGGTACCGCCGCGTCGGGTAGTCCCCCCACCACGCGCCGATCGCGATGCGACGACCGCTCGAGAACCCGCCGCCGCCCGTCGGCAGGATGAGCATCGAGGTGATCATGCCCGGGGCCGGTTCCACGCCGGTGATCGCCACGAGATGCGGCCGGACCTCGACGTAGACCTCGTGGATCGAGTCGGCGAACTTCTCGGTGCCCTCATGGAACTCGAGCGTCAGCGGTCCGACCTCGCGGGACTGCTCCGCGGAAGTCGATCGATGCGGCCGGGAGGGATCGATGGCCTTCTCGGCCGCGCGGGAGACCAGGAGCGGCGTCACCCACGAGGCGTTGATCGGATCGCTCGCGTCGGGCTTCTGCCCGAAGAGCCCGCGGCTGCCCACCACGACGTGCCCCCTTCCGGCACGTCTCGCGGCGAGCACCGGCCGCGCTTCGGCATCGACCACGAGCGTCGCCCACTCGGTGCCTTCGCGCTCGTCGACGGCGTCGAGGTCCATCAGTTCGAGCACCGTGCCGCGTCGGAACTCGATCGGCGACTCGGCGGCGCCCGGAAGCGCGTCGGTCCCCCGCAGCGGCGGCTTCGCGCGAACCGCCGTTGGCCTTGCCCCGAACCTCGCCGCGACCGCTTCTCCCGGCGGCATGACGTCGGCGCCATCGATCATCAGCAGCAGCGTGCCGCCATCGCGTTCGACGAAGTTCGCGACGTGCTCCACCGAGTCCGTGGCGTAGGGCACCCGTTCGTCTCCGCCCACCAGGACCAGCAGGTTCGCATTCGACAGATCGAGCTTCGAGAGCGTGCCCCAGTTGCGGGCGTCGCGACCGTCCTCGGCGAGGTACTGACGATGAAACCGCCCATCCAGATAGAAGGTGAACTCGTGGCTGAGATCGCAGACCGAGTGCACGGTCGGTGGTGCTTCGACGAACGCAGCCATGCAAAGGGCCAGCGGTGCGAGGATCGAGGGGCGCATCGCTTCACGGTAGCGGACGCCCTCGTCGGCGCGACCTGTTGGCGGAGTCCGCGCCGGGCGTCATCATGCGGCGATGAGCCTGACCCTCGCGCTCGCGATCGCGTGCCTCGTCGCGGAGCCGCCCCTTGCCGGCGGATCGAAGGGAACCACCTCGCCCTCGGCGGCGCCGACCCCCCCTGCCGCCGCCCCGCGCGATGCCGCGGCCACGACCTTCGCCCCGCCCGATG
>JBMTTG010000255.1:0-4312 GCA_049449095.1 Phycisphaerales bacterium
GCACCGTGCATTCGCACCATGGCGACCCATGCCGGCTGCATCTCGATCGCCTGGCACCAGACCGCCGCCCCGTCGAGTGCCGAGGACGCCGACGTCGCCGTGCCGAGCAGTTCGGCCGCCTGCGACGGCGGGGTCGCGAGGATCACCGCGTCGAAGGGGCCGTGTTCGGCCCCGCCATCGCCGCCCTCGTCGTGCAGGGTCCAGCCCGATCCGCTGCTCCGGCGTTCGAAGGCGAGCCGCGCGATCCGCCGACCACACCGCAGCGTGAGATCCGACGCGAGATGCTTCGCGATCGCATTCATGCCGCCGACACCCACCCAGGCTCGGCGATCCTCGAGCGCGTCGACTCGGCCGCCGCGCACCCGCGCGGCTTGGTACGACCACTCCGCGACCACGCCCGCATCGGACCATGCCGAGAGCATGCGGACCACACGCGGATCGGCCGCGGTGAAGCACGGCGCCCCGTGATCGAAGCGGGCTTCGCCGTCGCGACGCGTGCTGGTGCGGCCTCCCGGCCCGCGCCCCTTGTCGAAGACCTCGACATCGAGGCCGTGATCGGCCAGCGTCCTCGCGGCGACGAGACCTGCGATTCCCGCGCCGACGATCGCGACTCGAGCCGGTCCTCCCCGCGATCCTTGTCGCGTCGCTCGATCGACCCGTGCGCGATAGCGACGCAGATCGAGCCGCTCGGCATGCTCCGCGATCGAACGCCCGCGAATCGATCCCAACACCGGCTGCTCCGGCTCGAACGGCCGATCGAAGAGCCCCAGGCACCAGAGCAGGCCACCGGCGCTCGAAGGGTCGCACCCGTCGAGCGCGAATCGATGGTTGAGTTCGAAGAGCCGCCGCACCGCCTCCTCGGGCGACGACGACCAGAGCGGGATCGCCTTGCCCCAGGTCATGCGGAGGTTGTTGTGGAGTTCGCCGTGGCGAAGCAGGCTTCGCTGCGCGAGGTCCCAGAGTTCCTCGCCCGTGCAGCCGCGGTCGAGCGTGTCGTCGTCCACGCGATCCCTCGCATCGGCGCGATGCGCCTCGAGCGTCCGCAACGCCCACGCCGGCAACGCCGCGAGCGACTCCGGCTGCGGCGAGTGCGCGGCCCAGTGCCACGCCAGCTCGCGCCAGATCAGCAGTTCGTCGAGGTACTTCTCCGCGCCATCCTCCGCCGCCTCGCGGGCGATCCGGAACGGGCTCGCCATCCCGTAGTGCAGATACGCCGACATGCGGCTTGTCCCGTCGATCGCCGCATCGTTGCGGTCCCGCGCGTAGCGCCGCAGCCGATCGCGGCGGAACGCCGACCACCGGGCCATCGCCGCGTCGCAGCCGCCCGGCGTGTCGAAGATCGGCCCGACGGTGTGATCGATCTCGAGCGACGCGACGAGATCCGCGATCGAGGTCGTCTCGAGATCGAGCGAACCCTCCGGCAGTGCCGCGAGGCGCACACCGCCCGCATCGCAGGCGGGCCAGACCTCGCGAAGCGCCTCCGCCCGCTCGCGGGCAAAGCGATCGCGGAATGCGAACGCCCGATCGGGCGCCTTCTTCGATCGCGTGATCGGCACGAGGCACGACGCATCGATCTCGATCAGCCGGCCTTCGGCCGCCCGCGCGATCGCGGCGATCCATCGAGGCCACGGTGGCGCGGGCATCGACTCCGTGACGACGCACGCGGCCCGCGCCGCCATCGCGGCGATCGCCGACGGATCCCGCGGTCCGCGCGGAATCACCGCAAGGTCGAGCCCATGGCCTCGCAACCGCCGCTGCAGGTCCCGCATCCCTTCGAGGGCGAAGGTCAGATGCCGATCGCTGTTGAAAGGATGCCGACCGCCGACGACCGCGATCGGCAGGAGCGGGCGGTTCCACGCCCGAGCCAGCGAGACCGCGGCGTCGAAGGCGGGGTTCTCCTCGACCCGCATGGCGTGATGCACCCACCAGACCACCGCGCTATCCGGACCTGGCCGCGGCTCGAGCGACGCGATCGCCGCCGGGGCGCACACGCGATCTCGGACATGGATCGGAAGCGTTTCGAGCATGATGCCGATGGATCGAGGTTGAAGTGGTCGTTCAAGGTCGAAGATGCTGCGGGCGTGGCGTTCGTCTTGAATCGCCTTCGGCTTCGCTGGACCGTCTCGACGGCGCGACTATCCTGACTCCGATGGGTCGACAGTTCCACGACCCCGCCGATCCATGGCTCGACTTCGACGCATCCATCCTCTGCTGCGGCTCTTCACGGTGCTGTGGCTCCCCTTCTGCTGCTGCCAGTGGCAGGGCGCGGCCGCGGCATGGGCTTCCGACGACCCGTCGATCGAGGTGACCTGCGGATCCGGCTGCTGCCAGCGCGAGATGCCCGCCGAGTCGCCCGCCTCCGACGCTCCAAGCGGCGACGAGCGCTGCAGCCTCGAGTGCTGCATTCGAGGCGAAGTTCCACCACCGGCCTGGGAGCCGCCCGTCGATCGGATTGGCCTCGACCGAGCGTTCTCGATCCCATCGGAAGCGATGGAGGCCACTCGAGTCGTGGTCGCCGCCCACACCCATCCACCCCCGATCGACGCAAGCCCGCCCAAGGGCGTGCCGGTGGATGCCTCGGTTCGACTTCAGGTCTAGCTCGGGATCGCGGGTTCCGGCTGAAGGATCTCCGCGCGATCGTGCGGGCGCCGGTTCGCCTCGGATGTTCCGAGACGTCTCGACGACCGTGAACGCGATGCGCCCGGCTCGATGATCGATCACCCGGAGTCCGTTGCGACGGCGTCGTGCGACGTCGTCGGCCGCGTGGTCGCCTCGATCCTCGTTCGACCCGGAGTCGATCCCATGAACGAAACTGAAACCCTCGTCACGCCACGAGGACGCCTCGCGGTGCTGACGCTGCTGGCGGTCGCCACCGCGATGCTCGCGAGCGCGTGCCGATCGCTCGATCCGAACGGCGAGCTTGCGCGGGCTCATGAACTCGCCAACTCCCGGATCGCCATCACCACGAGCGACGGTTCACCTCCCGCCGACTGGCATGCCGAACGCCCCCTCACCGCCGCCGAAGCGATCGAGATCGGACTGCGCCACGCTCCCGCGATCATCGCGGCAAGACCGACGCTCGCCGCAGCTCGGGCGGCGCTCGTCGAGGCGTCCCAGCCGCCCAACCCCGTCTTCCGGTGGATGGTCGGCGTGCCGATCGATTCGGTCGAAGCCGTTCCGTTCTTTCTCGGCGTCGCGCAGGACCTCGGCTACCTGCTGCAGCGCGACGCGCTGATCGAGGTCGCGGAACTCGATCTTGAACGCGAGGTCCTGTCCGCCGCCCAGCGATTCGTGGAGAAGGCGTTCGAGATCGAGTCGCTGCATCGAGCCGCCCTTGCGGCCCAGGAGCAGCATCGACTGGCCCTCGAGCAGGCGACGCTCGCCGCATCCATCCTTCGGCTCGCGGAGGATCGGGAGTTCGTCGGCGAAGGGATCCCCAGCGACACGGCGCTCGCACAGGCCCGGCGCCGACACGCCGAAGCGCAAGCCGCCGAGGCCCGACGAATCGAGCAGCAGTCGAAGTTGGCGCTTCTCAAGGCGATGGGACGACCAGGCCTCTCTCTCGATTGGTCGGTCGCCCGCGAACTCGCGTCCGCCGAGCCCGTCGAACCGTGGCACGGCGGGACCGACTCGGTCAGCGGCGATCCTCGCTCCATCGAGTCGTGGCTGGTGAGGACCGCGCTCGGCAATCGGCTCGACCTGCTCGCCTCGGATCTCGCGGCGTGCAGTCGCTTCGAGTCGATCGGCATCGCGGCGAACTCGATCTGGAACAGCCTCTCCTTCGGCGTCGGCTTCGATCGCGACATGGAGGGCATGCGCGGCGTCCCCTTCAGCGGCGCGGTGCCCATTCCCATCTTCGACGACGGATCCGTGCCGCGGGCGAGGGCCGAAGCGGCGTGGCAGCTCGCGATGATCGATCGATTCGAACTCGCGCAGACGATCGAAGCCGAGGTCCGCTCGGCCTGGATCGACTCCATCGCCGCATCCAACGCGCTCGAGGCGAGGGAGCATGAACTTCGAGAGCTCGAGCGGGCCGCAGATTCGATCCGGGCCGCCTACGACGGCGGCTTCGAGTCGCTCGCAGAGGTTCTGCTGCTCGACGCACGACGCCTCGAGGTGCACCGCGACGTGATCGCCGCTCGCGAGGATCTCGACTTGAGCCGAATCGCCCTTCGCCGGGCCGTCGGCGGCGTCCCCGACCCGAGCGCAGACGCTTCGGGTTCCGTGGTCGCATCCGATCGCTCCGGTCGATCCTGGGAGGATCCGTCATGAGCCCTGCTCCCGCCCATCCCGACGTCATCCCCGCGCCGCC
>JBMTTG010000256.1:0-4299 GCA_049449095.1 Phycisphaerales bacterium
CCTCCTCGAGCGAGGGCAGGAAGGTTGCCGCCTCCGCGACGAGGCCGGCGTTGGCGAGGAAGTCGATGGTGCGGCGGCGCGAGTCCTCGTCGTCGGCGCCGAAGTAGCGGGTCTCGCCGCGCAGCGCTTCGAGCAGGAGCGACGTGCCGTACTTCGAAGCGGACTGCTCGAGCATCGAGACGAGCGCCTTGGTCTGCCAGGCCTCGAAGCCGGACGGCGAGGCTTCCGCGAGCGCAAGGACCTCTTCGGGAAGCAGCCCCGGATCGCCGCGATTCACCGACTGGAGCACCGCCGCGTAGACGGGCGCCGCCTCCGCCTCGGGACGCGAAGCGAGGAATCGCCCGAGCGTCGTCCACTCGCCGGCCATGGTGTGCAGATGCACCCAGCGGGCGATCTCCTTCGGCTCGGCGGCATCGGCGTCCGGGAAGGGCAGGCCTCCGAAGCCCAGGGTCGATCGCGCCGAGAGCACCCCCTCCGGCGTGCGGGTGAAGTTGAACTCCCGCATCGACTGGGCGATCTGCTGGCCGCGGCGCTGGCTCGCGGTGCGCTCCGCGGCAAGCCCGAGCGCCTCTTCAAGCTCGACGCCAAGATCCTTGTAGTACGCGCGCATCGAGCGCTGGCCATCCGGATCGAGTGCCTGCCACGTCGCCTTGAGGTCGGCGATCTCCTCCGCGGTGAAGGGCGGAGCCTTGGCGGCGTTGGCCGCGGCTGGTGGAGGCGGAGGGGGCCGTGATGCCGGCGCCGCGTTCGCGGCCGACGCCGGAGCAGCCGAAGCAGCCGGAGAGGTCGGAACCGCCGGCTGCGCCGGAGCGATCGGCTGGGCGGGCACGAGTCGCTGCAAGGGCACCGCGGGCCGAGCCGGAACGACCTGCTGCCCGGCCGCGAGGAGTTCGGCGCCGAGGCAGCCGGCGGCGATCGCGGCGAACAGCAGGCGTGATGAGACGAGGGCAAGAGGCATGCGTCGCTCCTGACGTCGATCGCGTTGAAACGCGAAGGTGTGATGCGTGGTCGCGTGAGTCATGGGAGTCACCATCCGGCTCCGATCTCGCCGTTCATGCCGGCGCCGCGTGCAGGCTGGTCGCCCTGATTGCGGCCTCGGCGTCCGGGCCGAAGCTCGCGGCCGAGCCCTTCGCCGGCGCCGGTCGGAGATTGACGCGGGCGAGCGAGGAACGCGAGCTCCTCGCGGGAACTCTGCTCGAGGTTGAGGACGAGTTCGGTGTTGCGCTCGTGGTCGGCGACCCGCTCGGGATCGCGCCCGATCTCGGCGCTCCGCTCGGCGAGATAGCGGAAGTTCTGTCGGGCGAGCGCCGCGATCTTCCGCCACTCCGGGCCGGGCTTCCCCGCCAGTCGCATGAGCCGCGCGCCGTAGTAGTAGGCGGTGGCGAGTTCCTCTCGGGCCGCGAGCGCGAGCGGCGGCTCGCGGTCGCCGGACTCGCCAAGTTCGAGAAGCAGGTCCTCCAGCTCGTTCGCGCCCTGCCCGATCTCGCCGGCCCGCACGAGGGCTCTCGCGCGGGCGAGGCGCAACGCCTGCACGCCGTCCTCGTCCGCCACGGCGCCGCCGGGAGTCTCCGGATCGGGACCAAGCAGCGCGACCGCCTCGTCGAGGGCCGCCGCGGTCTCGGCCCACGCCGCCTCGGCGGCGTCGGACGCGGCATCTTCCTGTTCACCGGCTTCGATCGCGGCGGCGCGAAGGGAGGGATCGTCGCTCGCGAAGGCGGCGGCGCGAGCGTCGATCGCCGCGAGGTGCGCCGCGTAGGCGCGTTCCTGAAGTTCGATCGCCGCGGCCTCGAGCACCGCCGCCGCTTCGACGATCTCCGCCGCGCGATCCCGTCGCAGCGCCGCCTGTCCGGGCCCGAAGTGCCACGCGAGCACGCCGACGGGCACGAGGGCCCAGAGCGTCCAGAGCAGGCGCGACGTGAACGAGCCCGGGCTCATGCGGATCCTCCCAACGAGGCGAGGCGCGAGTTTGCCGCGGAGCCGCTGGTGGACGCTGCCGGTTGCGCGGCGGGCGAGTGCGGCGCGCCGAGTCGAAGCAGCAGCGGCCCGAGCAGGCCGAGCATGGACGCGCCCGAGATGAGCGAGACCAGGCCGACTTCGCGCAGCCCGATCGCGTCGGAGATCCGCGGCGCGATCATGGTGAGCGAGTCGAGCACCTCGCTTGGAAGGTGGCGGGTGTTGCCCTCGTGGTAGTGCGCCCCGAGCTTCGCGGCGAGCGACTTGAGCGACCACTGGTCCTGACGCGAGGCGTGCCCGGCGATCTGGGTGGCGCGGTTCGGATCGCCCACGCCGATCACGATCGCGTCGGCGATCGAAGCGGGCCGCGGGCCCGGAGAGACCGCCTTCGAGAGATCGCCGTCGGTGATCACCACGAGCGTCGTCGATCGACGCGCCCAGCCCTTCGCCATCGCGTAGGCCGCGTCGATGCCCGACTGCAGATCGGTCTCGCCGGCGGTGAAGGCGGTGTAGAGCGGCAGACCGTCCATGAGGCTCGCGACGATCTCCTTGTCGCTCGAGTCGCGAAGCATCGGGACGGCCTTCGTGTAGCACGCGACGAGGCTCACGCGGGTGTCCTGCATGTCGAGGCGATCGAGCACGCCGCGGAGGACTTCGCCCGCCCAGACGCCGCGCATGCGCTTCTCGGCGCCGGGGCCCGCATCGGCGAGGTTCATGCTCGGGCTCACGTCGAGGACGACGAGCAGCTGCCGCGCCGCGCGGGGATTGGGCGGCGCGTCCTGCTCGATCGGATCGAAGCGAAGAAGCACCATCGCCCCGAACGCGGCGAGCCCCGCCCCCGCGATTCGGATCGCCGGAGCGAGGCGGGCCCACGCCGCCGGTCGCCCATCCGGGCCGAAGGCCAGCCGCGCAACCCGCGCCACGCGAGCCGCATGCCGCCACTCCGCGACCGACACGATCGCGATCGCCGCGAGCGCGACGAGCAGCGGAGCATCGAGCGACTCGCCGCCGAAGGTCACCATGGCGTGTACCTCGCGAAGCAGAGACCGACGACATGGAGCGAGAGCAGGCCAAGCGCCGCGATCGCGAAGGGACGGAACTCGTCGAGCGGGACGGTGCCGGCGGGCTCGAACCGCGCGGGCTTCATGCGGTCGATGTGGCGGAAGATCGCGTCGAGTCGCCCCGAATCGCTCGCGGCGAAGGCCTCGCCCCCGGTCGTCTCGACGAGGTCCTCGACGTCCGGCGGGACGTCGGACTCGTCGATGTGCACGTGGTAGACCACGATGCCGTCGTTGGCGAGCTCCTCGCCGATCGAGATCGCCTCGCCGCCGCCGAGGTCGGCGCTGAACCCGTCGGAGACCAGCACGATCATGCGATCGCCCGAGTCGGTCTCGGCGAGCATGTTGCGGCGGCAGAACCGCAGCGCCGCGCCGATCATCGTGCCCCCCATGTGGGAGGGCTGGTTGCTCGGATCGGCGAAGGCGAGGCTGTCGCGGATCGCCTGGAGATCCTTGGTGAGCGGCATCCAGCGGATCTGCTCGACGCCGAAGAGCGTGAGGCCGAAGGCGTCGCCTTCGCGGGCGAGCGTGAAGTCCTCGATCGCCTTCGCCGCCAGTTCGTAGTTGCGGCCGGTCATGCTGCCCGAGACGTCGAGGCAGATCTCGATGTTGGTGAGGGATCGTTCGCGTCGCGGCTGCTGCAAGGTCTGCGGTCCGGCGAGCACCACGATCGCCACGGCGAGGAGGCCGAGCGGCACCAGGTCGAAGAAGCCGAGCACGCTCTGCAGTACCCGGCGTTCGCGGCGAGGCGCATGATCGAACGGAACGACGAGCCCCGGCCGCCGCGCGATCGCGGACCACGCGAGCACGACCGGCACCGCGAGCAGCAGGAGGAGCCACGGATGGGTGAAGGTCATGACGCGGCGTCCTCGCGCCTCGGCGAAGGCGTCGCGAAGCGTTCGACCTTCGCGATCGCGTCGGCTTCGCGAGCCTCGCCGTTCCTGGCGTGCAGCCAGCGCTCGACCTCGAGCACGACCGAGGCGCTCGCCGGATCCCGGCGCAGCCGCGCGATCGACTCGGCGAACCCGGCTCGGCCGCCCGCGGCGTCCCGGAGCGCCTTGAGCAGGAGCAGTTCAAGCTTCGCCTGCTGCTCGACGTCGAGCGTCGTGCGCTTGGCGTCCTCGAGCAGCGAGCGAAGGCGGTCGATCGCCGCCGGCGACGCCACGGGTTCCTCGGGCGGCATCGGCTCGGGGCGTCGCAGTCGGCGCCGCACGATCACGACCACCGGCACGGCAAGCCACGCGATGGCCGCGATCGCAAGCCATCGTCGGTAGCCGCCCTCGAGGGC
>JBMTTG010000257.1:0-4292 GCA_049449095.1 Phycisphaerales bacterium
AACCGCGCGGCGAGCCGCTCGGTTCGCCACCCCGCGCCGGACCTCGAATCGGCCTGCTCCCCACGGGTGAAGATCCGATCGAGGAAACGCGCCCCGTGCTCCTCGACCATCCCCGCGATGCGCGCGTCCTCGACGAGGTCGATGCCGTGACCCAGGATGGCCGCCGACGAATCGTGCATCGTCA
Organism: Phycisphaerales bacterium; assembly: GCA_049449095.1. Classification (GTDB taxonomy): domain Bacteria; phylum Planctomycetota; class Phycisphaerae; order Phycisphaerales; family SM1A02; genus VGXO01. The sequence continues at coordinate 185 of JBMTTG010000257.1, forward strand.
ATGGCTCCAGCCCGCCGGCCGGCCCGCGTCGGTCCAGGCGCCCGCGGATCGGCGCACGCCGGCGAGCGGATCGGCCCACTGCCGCGGATCGATCGCCACGAGGCCGCCGAACCCGGCGACCTCGAGCCCGATCCGATAGCGAACCACATCGAGCCGACCATCGATCGGGTCGCCAACCGGGGCCCGAAGCCCGCCGCGATCGAGATCCGCGAGCCTCGCCGCCGCGATGCGCCCGGCATGCTCCATCGCCGCCGCCGCCGGATCGATCCCGGCGGCGAGCAGGGCGACCGGGTCGAGCCCGATCGACCACGACTCGGAGGAGACCACGGGCACTGCATGGTCGGCGAGCCGCACGCCGTGCCGCTCCGCGATCCCCGCGACCGCAGCGAGCACCGAGCCGAGGCCGCCGTCGTCGGGGCTCGTCGCGGCGGCTCGCGGCAGTCGCATCGAGACTGCGCATCGCCCGAACTCCGCGGCGAAGCGAACCGACTCCTCGACCGCCGCGACCGCGCGATCCACCCGATCCGCCTCGCCGAAGTGCTCCGGCGGAATCCAGAGATCGACGCCGTTCATCGCGAGTTCGTGCCTCCGCAGCGTCGAGACCAGGTCGCGCCGCGCGCTCGCGTCGAGATCGCGTGGGCGGAGCCCCGGCCGCATGGCCGGCCACTGCACCGCGGACACTCCGGCGTCCCGCAGCACCGCGAAGGCCTCGCGCGGCTCGAGCCCAAGCCCGTCGAGGGCGACGGCGACGAGGTGCCGTTCGGAAGACGAATCGTTCGAGGCGCGCGACATCGCCGGAGTGTAAGTCCGACCGCCATGCCGCCTCGTAGCATCCGCCCATGGCCGACTCCGACCGACCCGGTTCCCGCGCGTCCGCGGCACTCCTTGCCTGGCTCCTCGCGCTCTGGCTCTCCTGCGGCGTGGCCGTCGTCGTCGCGGCGATCGCCGCGTTCCCCTCGCTCGCGGGCAAGGGCGTGATCGTTCCGGGCTACGAGATCCTCGTCGAGTCGGGCGACGCCGCGGCCTCCGGCCCGCTTGCCGCGGGCTTCGTGATGGATCGGGTCTTCGCGATGACCGATCTCGCGCAGTGGATCCTCGCGCCGCTCGCCTTCCTCGCCGCGGCGTGGTGCTGGAGAAGTCTGCGCGGATGTCCCGGCCGGAGGCTGGCGGGATTCGTGATGGCGCTGGCGGCCGCGGCGCTCGGGCTCGTGCTCGGCCACAACCTCGCGATCGGCCCCTCGATGCTCGTGTGGCTCGAGGAGTACCGCAGCCTGCTCGCCTCGGGCGATCTCGAGAACGCCCTCGCGGTCCGCGACGGCTTCGACGCGATGCACGTCCTCGCCGATCGCCTCTACGGGCTCCGCATGCTGCTCGTCGCGCTCGCCCTGCCGCTCGCGCTCCTGCTTCCCGCCGCGCCGGCGGGAGGTCGCGCGTGAGCGCCGCCCGTCGTGCAGCGCCGCTTCCGCGCAAGACCGCCGCGCAGAAGGCCCGCGCCGCCGAGATCTTCGACGCCCTGCAGGCCCGGCATCCCGATGCGAAGTGCGAACTCGACTACCGGACGCCGCACGAGCTGCTCGTCGCGACGATCCTCTCCGCGCAGTCGACCGACGTGGGCGTCAACAAGGCCACGCCGGCGCTCTTCAAGGCGTTCCCGACGCCGCAGGCGCTCGCCGACGCCGGCGCGGCGAGGATCGAGCCGTACGTGTCGAGCCTGAACTTCTTCCGGAACAAGGCCCGCGCGATCGCCGAGAGCATGCGCACCATCGTCGAGCAGCATGGCGGCGAGGTGCCGCGCACCATGGACGCGCTGCTCGCCCTGCGCGGCGTCGCCCGCAAGACCGCGAACGTCGTCCTCGGCAACGCGTTCGATCTTCCCGAGGGCGTCGTCGTCGACACGCATGTGGGGCGCCTCTCGAAGCGCTTCGGCCTGACCCGCCACGACGATCCGGCGAAGGTCGAGCGCGACCTCATGGCGCTCTTTCCGCGCGAGCGCTGGACGCTCCTGAGCCACCTGCTGATCTTCCACGGCCGACGCGCCTGCAAGGCCCGCGGCGGGACCTGTGGCGAGGACGAACTCTGCCGGCGCTTCTGCTCGAACGCCAGGCGGGCTCCGGCGAAGTCCGCTACTTCTCGTCCACCACGCCGAAGCCCCCGAACTCGCTGACGAAGTTGACCGCGGTGCCCACCCGCTGCGGAAAGAGGAACCGCACCGGGCCGGCGAACCGCAGCGTGCCGACGTGACGGAATCCGGGCGGGAACTCGGCGTCGCTGCTGGGCTTCTCCGGAAGCGGCTCGAAGCGAAGCAGGTCGATCCCGTCGTCGTGGCCGACCCACAGCGAGTTGCCGACCGCGAGCAGCGTGTGCACGGTCGCCGGCGGATCGGGGCTCCAGGCGAAGGGCGGCAGCGGCGACTGGTCGATCGACACGCCCGCGCCGTCGGGGTCGATGGTCGCAAGCCCCCAGATCGCCTTCGCCTCGACCTTCGAGCCCTGCCAGGGCGCTGCCGGCGGATCGGTGATCTCGGCGCCGCGCGCGGGCTCGTACCGCCAGGTGCCGCCCGGCCCCGACGCCACGACGATGCGTCCGTCGTGCGTCGCGACCCGCAGATCGGAAGGCTCGCGCTGCACGGCGAAGAAGGTGTCGCCCGGACCTTCCGGCGTCGTCTCGAGGCGATAGAGCGCTCGCCCGAAGTGTCCGCACACCGCGACGACCTGCTCGTCGACCGGGGCCACGTCGAGCGCGCCGATCACCCGCGCGATGATCGGCTCGCCAAGCGACTCGCCCTGGATCGGCAGCACGACGAGCGCCTCGTCGTCGACCACCCACAACCTTCCGTGGAAGGCGCGGATCGCCCGCACGGTGCCGGGGATCGGATGGCTCGCGGTCACCCGGAGATCGGGTGACATCAGCCCCACCTCCGCCGCGGTGCGCCCCTGCAGCACGTAGGCGAGACCGCCCTCGGTGCCGACGCCTTCGGGAAGCGGAATCAGCGCCGTCGCGGCGCCGAGATAGCGGCCATCCTCGAGACGATGCACGCGTCGCCCGGTCGGCGCGGCGAGGCCCTCCGCGGTCTCGACGAGCGGCCCCGCCTCCTCGAGATCGAGTTCCGCGAGGGTCATGGCGAGCCTTGGAGCCCCGGGAGCCGACAGCGGCACGATGCCGCCGACGCCGCCGACGTAGACCACGCCGTCGAGCTCCCGAGCCCAACGCGGCTGCACACCGAGCGTGACGGCGTCGGTCTCGAGCGCCACCTCGGGGATTCCTCGATCGTCGACGTCGAGTTCGACCACCGCGGTGTCCTCGAGCACCGCGAGCATCCGTCCGTCTTCCGCCAGCAGCAGATCGCAGACCGGTCCGCCGTCGCCCGGCTCGCGCAACTCGACCTCGCGGATCACGCGCCCCTTGGCGAGATCGACCACCAGCACGCTCGAGCCGAGACCGCAGTACCAGCGGCCGTTCGCGACGAGCGTGGCGCGATGGGAACCGCCGTGAAGATCGACGAGCCTCGCCTTGGGCGGAGGCGGCGGCGCGAACTCCCGTGGCGGCGGCGGAGTGAAGCACGCGACCGGGAGCACCGCCGACGACGCGAGCAGGAGCGAGGCGATCACGGATCGCGTTGATGGATTCGGCGAAGTCATGAGACGAGAGGGTACGGCGCGTCGACGAGGGCGTCCTCGATCCGGCTCTACACTCGCCGCATGGAAGCCTCCTCCCGTCTGGACAAGCTCCGCAAGATGCTCGACGCCGAGCCGGGCGACGCCTTCTGCCTCTACGCGATCGCCCAGGAGCACGCGCGACTCGGCGACGCCAACGAGGCGATCGCGTGGTTCGATCGCACCATCGCCGCCGATCCCACGCACGCCTACGCCCGATTCCACAAGGCGAAGCTGCTCGAAGGCCTCGGCCGGATTCCCGAGGCGATCGAGTGCCTTCGCGAGGGGCTTGCGGCCGCCGAGTCGGCTCGCGACGGCAAGGCCGCCTCGGAACTCGCCGGGGCGCTTGCGAGCCTCGCGCCCTGACCCGTGCGATCGCCGATTCCGTCGCCGATACGATCTGACAATGCTTCGCCTCCGCTTCCGAACGCCCCTCCTTGCCCTTGCCTCGGCCA
>JBMTTG010000258.1:0-4264 GCA_049449095.1 Phycisphaerales bacterium
GTCGCGCACCACGGGGACGCCGCTGATCGTGGCGAGACGGGCCGCCAGAAGGGCGAGGGCGTCGTTGTAGGGCCCGGTGCCAGCCATTAGGCGATCGCGGGCCGGTCGACGCCGAGGAGCTGCTTGACCTGGCTGCTCATGCCGATGATCGGGCCCGCGCCCATCGTGTCGAAGCTCGCGAAACTGTCGCCGAGGGATCCGCGGGCACGGTAGAGGGCGCCGGCGTACATGATCGTCCCGAGCTTGACGTCGGCGGACGGGACGGTCGTGAGGGAGTCGACGTAGCCGGCCTCGGCCCTGCGGCGCCAGCAGAATTGGCTACCGGCGCTGGCGGCCTGCGTGATGAGGGCGGTGTCGTTGGCGTTGGCCGGGGTGATGTTCAACCAGGCGGTCACGTCCGCGGCGGATACCCAGGTGCACGTCGGCGTGTAGGTGAGGGTGCCGGCCGTGGCTTGCCGCTCGACGTCGGCGGCCGTCCGAGCGTAGAGGACTTGATTCGCGATCGGGACGTCGACGTCGTAGAGGAGGTCGCCCTCCGTGTCCGTGCCCGTGTAGAGGTACTGGGGGAGCGCCCAGATCGTGTACGTCCCGTTGAACGTGGCGTCGACGCCCGCGATGGTCATCGACTGGCCGACGTCCAACTCCCCGGGGGTGAGGAGCTGGACGACGGCGTAGTCGTCGAGGAGGTACTTGTGGGTGATCTGGTAGACGGCCACTAGGGGCCCTCCCGCCTAGGCGTAGGTGATCTTCTGGGCGAAGGTCGACTTGGCCAGGAAGAAGGAGGCGTAGCCGTAGTAGGTGAACTCGCGGGCGACCTTGGAGGGCACCTCGACGCTCATGAGGCCGCGCACCTGCTCGTAGTACTCGGCGGCCGGCGCGTGGAAGACGACCATCGTCTTCGCGGCGACGTTCGAGTCGACGATGATCTGGAGGCCGAGCGGGTTGGTCGTCGACCAGTTGGTCACGTTGCCCGCGCCGAGCGTGTTGTAGCCGCCGAGGCCGGGGGCGCCGACCATCGGGAAGAGCGGCCGGTTCTGATCGTCAACCGTCGAGCCGAGCTTCGCCCAGGCGTCCGCACCCATGAGGATGTGGGTCGGGAAGAAGTTCGACCCGTTGGAGATGTCGCGGGCCGCGCCGTACAGGAAGAGGATCAGATCCTCCGGGGTGCCGTCCCATTGGCCGATCGTGGTCGACGCGGTGACGAAGGAGTCGACCGCGAAGTTGTCCGTGACGATCATGTACTGGCCCATGAGGTCGTTGAGGATCTGCTGCATCGCCGGGGGCGAGGTGAAGTCGATGTCCTGGGCGGACAGGGTGACGGTGCCCGAGAACGTCTTCTTCGTGATCGTGTTCGCGGCGATGACCATCGTCCGGGCGCCACCGGCGCCGAGCTCGTTGGTCTGCTCGGCGACCTGCGTGTGGGTCGTGATCGTCGGCCGGATGAACGTCTTCTGGCTGCCGCCGTCCGGGTAGGCGCGGGCGCCGATCGCCGTGACGAACGGGCGGATGTAGTTGATGTCCTGGAAGACGGGGCCGAGCACCGGCACCGGGAGGAGTCCGGGCGTGTCGGTCGTGATCTGGTCGCCCGCGGCGGCCTGGAGGACGGAGCGCGACGCCTTCTGCGCCTCGACGAACGCCTCGTTGACCTTGCGGAACGTGTCGCCGCCGATGTGCATCGCGGCGAGGTAGTCGGCCGCGCTCGGCATCTTGAACTCGCGCTTCGGCTGCGCCGGGAGCGGGGTCGTGGGGATCGTCGCCTCGACGACCTCGGGGGTCTGCTCGCTCATGTCTTGGGTCTCCTTGGGGGTGTCTTGTGGGTCAGTATTGCCGACCTCTTCTGCCGGCGTGGGGATTTCTTCCTCTTCGGCGGATGCGGCGATCTCGGTGATGACCGCCTCCTCGAACGCGCCGTAGGGGACGAGCGACAGCTCGAGGAGCCGCGCCTCGGAGACGACCATCGTCCCTTCCTTGTCGTACTTGAACTTGACCGGCTGGGCGCCGACCGAGACGGCGTCGTAGGCGCCGGCCTTGACCAGTTCGATCGCCTCGTCGGCGGCCTTGGTCTTGGCGAAGCGGGCCGTGAAGAGGAGGCCGTCCTCGGCGTCGACGAGCTCGGTGACGGTGCCGCGGAGCTGCGTCATGTCGTGGTTCTCGATGAGCTTGGCGGGCTTGGCGTTGACGTCGAAGGCGCCGCGGAGGAACTTGACGGGGGTGCCGTCCGAGACGGTGGCGGCGACGCCCCACGGGACGGCGATCCCGGTGATCGTCCTGGGCGCGTCGGCGTCCGGGGCGGCCGCGTCGAGGGTGGCCTGCTGGGCGTGGAAACGGATCATGGGTTACCTCCTGGAGTTGGCGAGCTGCTCGCCGGTGTTCTCTTCGATGTCCATCTCGGAATAGTCGGAGACTTCGTTGGCTTCGTCCGAGGCGGCCTCGTCCTCGAGGTATTCCTCGGAGTAGAACTCGACGTAGGTGCCGCGGGGGAGCACGTTGTCCATCGACAGGGTCTCGGCGATCGCCTCGGCGTAGAGCTTGACGCCGAAGAGCCAGAGATCCGTCCGGGCCTGCTGGCTGGACTGGTACGAGTAGGAGCCGGTGGACACGCCGACCATGTAGGGCGGCACGTTGGCGAGGCGGGCGGCCTCGAGCGCCGAGTAGTTCGCGGACTCGATGAGGAGCATCTTGTCGGGCGTCATGACCGTCTCTTGGAACTTGACGAACTGGTTGAGGGCGGCGATGGAGTTCGTCCGCCGCGCCTTCTCGAAGGCGGCGACCATCGTCGTCAACTCTTCGCCGGACATCGGTTCGGAGCCGTCCTGCTGCTGGAGGATCCCGGACGGGATCGCGGAGGCGGCGTTGCGCTTCCGGGCGGCCTCGATCGCGAGGGCCGTCTCGATCGCCTGCGGCGCCGCATAGATCAGACCCTGGGCGGGCGAGAGGAACTGGACGACGTTCTCCGGGTCGAGCATTCCGCCGTTGAAGTAGATCTGCTGGGACTGGCCGAACCAGACGGGGCCGGCCATGTCGGGCGTCGTGATCGACCCGGCCGGGAGCCGGGTGAAGCTCGCGGGGAAGCCGTCGCGGGTGCGGCTCTGGACGTACCAGAACGCCCTGCCGAACATGACGAGGTCGTCGAGCGTCCAGCCCATGAGGAACTGGTAGGGGACGGTCGGGTCGGGGCGGCGGAGCCAGGAGCGCGGGTCGAGGTAGACCTTCTCGCGCTTCCCATCCATCCAGCGTTCGTTGTACATCCGGAGCGGCATACAGCCGATGACCGACTTGAACAGGTTCAACGATCGGGAGATCGCGGGGACGGAGATCGCCGCGTTGCGGGCCTCGCCTTCCTGGTACGTGTAGAACTGGCCGATGAGGTTCGGGCCTGCGGCCTGCGGCGTGTAGTAGCCGCCGACCGCGGCCTTGATCGCGGGGTCGGAGATCGCGGCGCGCTTCTTGCGGATCGGCATAGGTGGCAGTTTGCCCTACGTCGTGGCGGGGTTGGTGGAACCGGGCGCCGGGGAGGTGCAACCGATCCCGACGAAAGGAGGCACGCAGGGAGCGCGACGCCCGGTTCCGTCCGGCGACACTACCCGCCCGCGACGACGATCATCGGCTTGCCGGACACGACGGTCTTCGAGGTGAGGGCGACCGCCCAGACCATGCACCGGGCGAGCTCGATCGGCCCCGGCGACCGCTGGGACGAGAGGGCGACCGAGTTCTGGGTCTTCACGGCGACGGCCCGCTGGACGTGCTCCGCGAGGAGCTGCTCGCCGGTGTGGACGACCCGCTTCTGCTCGAGCATCTGGCGGACGGTTGGCGTCCAGGCGAGGAGCTCCCGGTAGCCGACCGAGGTGCGCCGGCCCATGAGGTGCGCCGGGTAGTGGATGTCCAGCGTCGGGGTGACGGCGAACCGGATCTTCGGGTCGGCGGCGAGGCGCTCGACCGCGGCGATCCACTCGCCGATCGTGCCGGCCTGGAACTCGACGGTCACGGCCGTCCGCCCGTCCGCGAGGGCGACGGCGCGGAGGCCGTAGTAGCGGGACTCGTCGAGGGACTGCTCGAGGGCGACGACGCCGCCCGCGGGGATCTCGACGTCTTCGCCGACCTTGAGCTCGGGCCAGAGGCCGGGGGTGAGCCAGCCGCGCTCGGTTGCGACCCACAGGTTGACGGCGGCACGGAGGAACGCCGCCCGATCCGGCGACCGAGACTCCGCCTCGAGGGTCTTGAGCTTGAGCGTCCGGCCGAGGGCAGGGTTGGCATACGCCCACGC
>JBMTTG010000259.1:0-4243 GCA_049449095.1 Phycisphaerales bacterium
AGCCTTGTCGGCTCCGTGCCTTGCTCCATACGGTCGATGCCGCACCGATAAGACTTCGGGCCCTCACTCCTTCACCGGCAGCTTCTCAAGCACCTTGTCGATCAGGCCGTACTCGAGCATTTCGTTCGAGGTGAGCCACTTGTTGCGCTCGCAGTCGGCGGCGATCTTCTCGAGGGTCTGCCCGGTCGCGTTGGCGTAGATGCCGTAGAGCGAATCGCGCATCCGCAGGATGTGGCGAGCCTCGATCTCGAGATCGGTCGCCTGGCCCTCGAGCACGCCGCCGATGAGCGGCTGGTGCATGAGGTTCTCGGCGTTGGGCAGCGCGTAGCGCTTGCCCTTGGTGCCCGAGCACGCAATGACCGAACCCATGCTCGCGGCCTGTCCGATGATGTAGGTCGCGACGTCGCACGGCACGAACTTCATGGTGTCGACGATGCCGAGTCCAGACGTCACGCTGCCGCCGGGGCTGTTCACGTAGAGGCTGATGTCGGCCTTGGGATCCTCGTTGGCGAGGAAGAGCAGCTGCGCCACCACGAGGTTCGCCATCTGATCGCCGACGGGGCCGCCGACGAAGATGATGCGGTCGTTGAGGAGCCGCGAGTAGATGTCGTAGGCCCGCTCGCCGCGGCCGGTCTTCTCGATCACGATCGGGACGAGGGTGGATTCGAGGTTCATGTGGTCGGAGTCCTGTCGGGCGGGCCGCCGGAGCGGCGCGATGGGGCGTTGGCGGGGGAGGGACGGCGGCGGAGCGGTCAGCCCTTGACGGGCGGCTGGAAGACCTCGTCGACGAGGCCGTACGCCTTGGCCTCCTCGGCGGAGAAGTACTTGTCGCGCTCCGCGTCCTTCTCGACCTGCTCGACCGGCTGCTTGCAGTGGCGAGCGAGGATCTCGTTGAGGACCCGCTTGCTCTTGATGATCTGCTCGGCCTGGATCTGGATGTCCGTGGTCTGGCCGGTCACGCCGCCCCAGGGCTGGTGGATCATCACCTGCGCGTGGGGCAGGATGAATCGCCGCCCGGGATGGCCCGAGGCGAGCAGCACCGCGCCGCCGGAGTACGCCCGGCCGATGCAGTAGGTCGAGACCTCGCTCGAGATGAACGACATGGTGTCGTAGATCGCGAGGGTGTCGTCCACCGACCCGCCGGGACTGTTGATGTAGAAGTTGATCTCCTGACCCTTCTTCTGGTTCTCGAGATACAGCATCTGCATGATCACCCGCGCGGCGGAGACGTGATTGATCTCGCCGATCAGGAAGACCACGCGGTTCTCGAGCAGCAGCTCGTCGATCGTCATCTCGCGGGTCCGCTGGTAGGCGACCGAGGCGTGCGGATCGACGCCCTGCCGCGAGGCGAGCAGGGCGAAGGGATCGAGGGCGTTGGGGATCGTCTGCAAGGGAGTCATCCGGGAGAGGGCCGAATCGCGCCGAACCGCGTTCGCACGCGTCCGGAGCGAGGGGGCGGGATCCTAACTGCGGGTAGATCGGTCCTCCGCGGTCAGAACTCCAATCCGAGATCGTCCTCTCCGATCGGGGCGGGACCCCGTGTGCGATCGGACTCGTCGTCCGGCTCGATCGGCAGAATCAGCTCAAGCCGCGTGCCCGAGGCTCGCGCCGGATCGAGACGAAGTTCGCCGCCGTGCCGCTCGGCGAGCCGCCGCGAGACCGCGAGTCCAAGCCCCGTGCCGCGCTGGCCCTTGGTCGAGACGAACGGCTCGAAGCCTCGCCGCCGCACCATCTCCGGAAGTCCCGGCCCGTTGTCCTCGACCGCGATCGTCACGAATCGAACGTCGTTCGCCCGCTCGGCCCGCAGGCGGATGACCCCGGTGCGCTCCGGCACCGCCTCGATCGCGTTGGCCACGAGGTTGACGAGCGCCTGATGGATCGCGCCGAGATCGAGACTCGGCTCGGGAAGGTCCGGCTCGAAGTCGACCTCGATCCTCGCCCGCCGTCGTGCCGCGGCGGGCTGCAGGAGTTCCGCGACTTCCTTGAGCAGCGGCGGCCGCAGCGTGGGCTCGCGATCGAGCGGGCGATCGTGGGCGAAGGCGAGCAGGTTGAGCGCGAGGGCATGGATGCGATCAAGGTTCCTCGAGAGGATCGGCCAGCCCGAGCGGGCCTGGTCGAGGTCGCCGCGAGCCAAGGCGAGTTCGACCGCATCCGCGCCGCCGCGAAGCGCCTGCAGGATGTTCTTGATCGCGTGGCTCAGGCTCGCGACCGCGCGGCCCGCGGCGATCAGGCGGGTCTCGTCGGCGGCGTCGATCGGCGCGGTGCCGGACTGTGGGGCTTGATCGGCTCCCTCCGAGACGAGGAAGACGGTGTCGCCGCACTCGATCCGGTCGGCGACGGCGATCTCCGACGGGCCGTCGAGAAGTCGGCCGTTCAGGCGCGTGCCGTTCAGGGAGTCGCGGTCCCGCAGCAGCCAGCCCTCGCCATCCGGTCCGCCGCCGGGAGTGAGTTCGGCATGCCGGCGGCTGATGCGGCGATCGGTGAGCGGCAGCGCCTCGCTCGAGCGGCCGATCAACTGCGGTTCCCCCGGCGGCAGCGGGAACGTCGCGCCCCGATCGGGGCCTTCCGCCACCACCAGCGTCAGCATCGTCGAGTCCCGGCGAGGTGCGAGTGCATCGACCGATATGATCCGCCGCGATGGCGAGGGCGGCAACACGCGCGACAGGCGGCAGGTCCGAACTCGACGCCTCCATGCGGATCGTGGTCCTGCATGGGAAGGAGCTCTTCCTTCTCTGGGAGTGGTCGCGGATGCTCGCCGAGCGTCTCCGCGAGGCCCACGGCGACGTCGGAATCGTCCGATTCGACGGGGCCAGCGCTCCGGTCGCGGACGTCCTCGACGAACTCCGAAGCTTCGGCCTGCTCGAGCCGCACAAGCTCGTGATCGTCGACGACGCCGAGCGGTTCCTCGGGGTCGAGAGCAAGCGCCGGAGCCTCGAGCAGTACGCCGCGAGCCCCGAGGAGCAGGCGACGCTCCTGCTGCGGGCTGGCACGTGGCGGCCCGGCAACTTCGACAAGATGGTGGCCAAGGTCGGGACGATCATGAAGTGCGACCCGGTCTCCGAGGAGAAGGCGATCGCCTGGTGCGTCGCCCGCGCGACGAAGCGGCACGAGGCCGAACTCGATCGCGATGCGGCGGCGCTGCTCGTCGAGCGGATCGGAAGTGATCTGGGCCGGCTCGATGGGGAGATCGGCAAGTTGGCGGTGAGCCCGACGGCCGTCGCGGCGGGGGAGCGGCCGCGGATCGACCGCGGACTGGTCGCGGCGATGGTGGGCGCGTCCCGGGAAGAAGAGGCTTGGCTCATCCAGGAGGTCGTGCTCTCGGGAGACCCCGGTCTCGCGGTGCGGAAGGTTCGCGAACTGGTCTCGATCTCCCGCGCGGCCCCGCAGCAACTCACCTGGGCGGTCTCGGAACTGGCCCGCAAGCTTCATGGCGCCGCGTCGCTTCGCGCCGCCGGCCGCGGCGATGGCGAGATCTCGAGCCAGTTGCGGCTCTGGGGCGACTCGAAGGGACCGATTCTGTCGGCGTCGCGGAGGCTCTCGCCGGCGGCGACCGCGGCGATCCTCGACGAGGCGGTCGATCTCGACTTCCGGCTGAAGCGCGGCCGCGCCGGGGATCCGGCCCGAGCCCTCGAGGCGACCTCCGCCTCGATCGCGGCGCGGATCGGCGGCTCCTCCGGAGCCGGGCGATGACTGACTCGCCGCGGCATCTGCTGGGGCTTGAAGGCGTCGCGGCGGAGCGAATCGTCGCGTGGCTCGATCGGGCGGAGTGGTTGCTCGGCGGCGCCGTCTCGCGAAGCCTCGAAGGCAAGGTCGTCGCCAAGCTCTTCATGGAGCCCTCAACCCGGACGCGGCTGAGCTTCGAGACCGCGGCCCATCGGCTCGGCGGCTCGGTCGTCTCGGCCGCGGCGTCGGCCTCGAGCGTCTCGAAGGGCGAGACCATCCTCGACACGGTCCGGAACGTCGCCGCGCTTGGGGTCGATGCGATCGTGCTGCGATGCGCCGCGTCGGGCGGGGCGAAGCTGGCCGCGTCGGCGTCGCCGGTCCCGGTGCTCAACGGCGGCGACGGCCGTCACGAGCATCCCACGCAGGGACTCCTCGACCTGCTCTCCCTGCGGCGCTCGCTCGGCGAACTGAAGGGACGCCGCATCGCGATCGTGGGGGATCTTGCCAACAGCCGCGTGGCCCGCTCGGGCATCCACGGCATGCTCGCTCTTGGGGCGGTGCCGATTCTCGTGGGTCCGCC
>JBMTTG010000260.1:0-4235 GCA_049449095.1 Phycisphaerales bacterium
TCGGCGAACTCTGCGGCGATCATCGCTTGCCGCCTCTTGAGGCTCGCGTACGGCGACTCGATGGGAAGCGCCTCGGCGATCGATCCGAGCGTGAGGATGGTCGCCTCGGGGCGAACGTCGGCGACCGCCTCGAAGAGCGATCGGGTCGAGTCGAGGTAGGCGGCCTCGCTCGGCGGACCACTCGCAACGCTTCCGGCGGCATGGACGATGACGGGCGTGTCGGACGCCCGGAGCAACGCCTCGCGAAGTCGACTCGGGTCCCTGCCCGCCTCCCCGTCGATGCCGATCGCCGTCGGCCGAGCCGCCATCAGGACGCTGCCGACGAACCCTCGGCACCCGAGGACGACCCGCGACGCGGACGCCGACGATCCGGCGTTCATGGCGATCGATCCTCAGGGCGATCCCCTCCCTCCAACCACGCCCAATCCGGCGCGTAGAGCCGCCGCGCGGCCTCTTGAACCTCCGGCAAGGCGTCGAGCCGCCGGCCCGGCCAGTGCCGCTGGGCCTCGTGTCGGGTGAAGGGATGACGAAGCAGCTCGGCATCGTCGAGGTCGGCGACCTGCGAAGCATCGTCGGGCGGCGCATGGTGCACCCGAACGAACTCGGCGAAGCGTGGCAACGTGTCGAAGCGCACTTCGGGCAACGCCATCCGACGGGAGAAGCGCCGCAGCGCCTGCTCGAGATCCTGCGCATCGACATCGATGGTGGTGATGTGACCGAAGCCGAGCGAGTCCACCGGATTCCGCTGCAGACGATGGTGCACATCGCATCGCTCGAGATCGGTGTGATGCAGAAGGTCGAGGAACATCTCGAGGGAGAGCCCCTCCGCGGCCCGAATGTCCCGTCCAAATCGAGCGCTCAGCTCGCCGTCGGCGTAGCCGGTTCGCACGGCGTGACGAAGGCTCGAGACGAGCCGTCGCTGCGGGTTTCGCATCACCCGAAGCAGGCTCCACCCCGACAGGTCCCGCCCGATCGGCAGGCGACGCGCGAACCGAGGCGACCACAGCAACCGGGCGTTCGGATAGCGCCACGGACCGATGCTGAGGCGGGCCGCGGCATCTCGATGCCCCTCGACGGCGAGGTACCACAAGACCGTGGTGGTGCACGCGGACTTGGCCGAGAAGGAGAGCACGGCGTCCGTGGCCGTGAACGGGAGCGGACGCGAGCCCTCGTACCACGGACGCAGTCGGGGATGCGCCGCACACCACCGGTCGAGGCGGGTGCGGGTCCGATCGAGCCACTCGTCGATGCGACGGCGGACACCGATCCCCCGCCGCCCGAGCATCGATCGCGCCGACGACCTCAACGACTCGACTCGACGCGGTTGCGGATCACCGGACCGGCTCCGAAGAGACTCGATCACGCTCGATCGGCACCAGCATCGCCTCGAGCTCCGCCGAGAGCGGCGGCGCCTCGGCGAGCAGTGGCTCGAGCGGCACGGTCGAGTGGGTCTGCCAGTAGAGATCTGGGCCGTGAGACGCATCGGCCTCGAGCGCCGCCGCCAACGTCTTGCCGGTATAGGTCGGTTCGAGACGCAGGCCCGCCTCCGCGCCGCGGGCGATCGCCTCGATGCCTTCCGCCGTCGGCTCGCCGTAGCCGGCGCCGAGGCGCGCATCGTCGAACTCGATCGCGAGGTCGTTTGCCGAGACGCCTCGAAGTCCGAGCAGGCCGAGAACCTCGTCCGCAAGCGCCGCGATCTTCTCGCGGGTGAGCCACTCCGCCGGAACCACCCGGACCGCGACGACACGGGAACGAAGACCACCGAGGCGCAGACCGATCGCGGCGCCGAGCACCGTGCCCGCCGTGCCCAGCGGGCAGTAGACCCGACGCGGCTCGGGGAGTTCACCCCGCGACACCTGCTCGGCGAGTTCGAGCCCGGCGAGCACCCAACCGAGCGTGCCCAGCGGGCTCGAGCCGCCCGCGGGAAAGGAGGTCGCTCCCACGGCGAGTCGTTCGAACGACTGCATCACTTCCTCATAGTCGCGGGCGACATGGAGCGTGGCGCGAGCGGTCGCGGCGCGAAGCACCTGCCGGGCATGCGGAGTCTCGGGGCGAGGGAACGCCATCGCCTCGACGCGATGGCCAAGCCGCGACGCATGCACCGCGGTGGCCAGCACATGGTGGCTGCCGGCGGCGCCCATCGTGACCACCCGTTCGCCGGCGCCGTACAACAGGAACTCGAGCTTGCGGACCTTGTTGCCGCCGTACTCGCGATGGATCGCGCCCTCGTCCTTGATCCAGAGCCCGGGCCGCAACGCGCCCGCGTCGCGCACCGGCGTCGGCGCATCGCCGAGGACGACGCGGCGATCGAGGATCGCGTGGCGAAGGCGAGCGGAGGAACTCATGGGGAGCGGGTCGCCTCGCTCACGGCGTCGCCGTCCGCGGCACGATGTCGGTCTGCAGCGCGGGATCGCAGGCGGGAATCGCCGACGTGGGCAGTCCGAGTTCTCGCCGCACGAGGTTGGTGCCGGCCGCGAGGGCGACGGTCTTGAAGAACGCGATGTCCCGATTGCAGCCCTGCCGGCCGAAGCCGCAGTCGGTCGAGACGATCAGCTGCGTCGGATCGATGTGGTGCAGCGCGGTGCGGACCCGGTCGGCGACGGTCTCGGCGGTGTCGACCTGCAGGGTGCGATGGCTGACCGTCCCGACGGCGATCTTCTTCGGCAGCCGTCCCCGCATCGTGCCGAAGAGCTCGATCTCCCGGAAGTTCCGATCGGTCATCTCGACCGTCCAGACGTCGCCCTTGAGCGCGTGCAGGTAGAGCTCGAAGGACGCGCGGTAGGAGTCGTTGTCGATGACCCGCTGCATGTTGGGATTGCCCCAGCAGGTGTGGATCCAGAGTTCGCAGTCCTCGAGACCCTCCACCTCGCGGTTGAACGCCTCGATCATGAACTTCACCTCGCTCGACTCGGGACCGTAGGTGTTGGCCCAGAAGTGGAGGGTCGGTTCCTCGATCTGGATCAGTCGGCAGCCCGCGTCGCGAAGCGCGCGGAGCTCGGTGTTCATGGCGACCGCCATGTCCCAGATCACCTGGCGATGGTCGCCGTACTTCGTGGTGTGGATGTCGAGGAAGAGCCCCATCACCTGCGAGCAGCAGGTCCCGAACTTGACCGGCCTCGACGCGCGGGCCTGCGACATCCGCCAGATCTTCGCGTAGTCGAGGGAGCGATGCTCGATCGTGTCGACCACCCGGGGCCATCGCCAGCCGGTGTAGATCTCGTTGAGCAGCGTGCCCGGCGGATAGCGCAGCCACGGGGAGCGGGTCTCCTCCGACTGCAGGTGGTCGCCCTCGAAGCCCTTCCAGCGCTGCAGCGGATAGTGGTGCCATGAGCGGCCCGCCATGTCGTCGTCGCAGTGGAGGTCGCCGTGCGTGACGAGGTCGATCCCCGCCCGCTCCTCGTCGGCGATGACGACCGAGAGCGCATCGCCGAACCGCTCCCGGTAACGCACGTCCATCATGCAGGTGTCGAGCGGGCGGCCCTGCATGCTCATGTCGAACCAGCGCGGCCGAGGCCACGATCCGGTGACGGTCGTGGGAAGCACGAGATCGCGAGTCGCGGTGAGCATGCGGAGGAAGGTACCCGCTCCGAGCGTCGACGACGTCAGACCAGTTCCGAGAGCAGCGTGTTGGCCAGCAGCGTGCCTCGCGCGGTGAGCCGCACGCGTCCATCGACCGGTTCGAGACGTCCGTCGGCGAGCGCCGCCTCGATCGCACGGCGCTTGGCGCCATCGAGATCGAATCGCGACAGCCCCTGCTCGAGCCAGTCCGCGTCAAGCCCTTCCGCAAGCCGCAGGGAGAGCATCAACTCCTCGCCGAAGGTGCCCGACGCGTCGAGTCGCTCCCATTCCGAGAGCGGCCACGGCTCCTTCGATTCGAGCCATTCGCCCAGACGCGGCACGACCTTGAAGCGAAGGCCGTCGAGATGGCCGCTCGCGCTCGGGCCGAAGGCGAGCCACGACTCGTTCCGCCAGTAGAGGAGGTTGTGGCGGCAGGCGCGCCCGGGCTTCGCCCAGTTGCTGATCTCGTACCGCTCGAATCCCGCGAGCCCGAGCCGATCGCAGGCGTGCTCGTACATCGCCGCCTCGAGATCCTCCTCGACCGCGTCGACCTCGCCGCGCGACTCCTTCACCGCGAGCGGCGTGTTGGGCTCGTAGGTGAGTCCGTAGGCGGACAGGTGGTCGGGGGCGAGGGCCAGCGCCGCGTCGAGGTCGAACGCCCAGTCCTCCAGCGTCGA
>JBMTTG010000261.1:0-4170 GCA_049449095.1 Phycisphaerales bacterium
GGATGACCATGGCCTCGTTTGGAGGAACCGGCTGTCACGGAAACCACCGCGTTCCGAAATCGCAGTCGCGAAGGGGCGCGTCGGCGAAACTGCCTCGGACGAGGGCCATGTGCCGGCAGGGGCGAAGGTTCGACCGCGAGCGACCTCGTGCCAATCGGGTTGGCGCGACGCCGGCGCTGCAGCGGCATCACACGGTGACTGTGAAGATTCGGAGGAGGGGTTTCGGATCGGGGGCGGTCCGGGAAGTTGCGGTCCTGCCTCGAACATCCCTGTCTCCCCGTCACTCCATCCGTTCATCCGCATGAACGGTTGAAGGGTGCGAGCGGCGGATCTAGACTTCCCCGCCCATGCCCTCGACCTTTCTGAACCTGCTCGGACGCCGGGTCCTTCTCCTTGATGGAGCGATGGGGTCGACCCTGCAGTCGATGCCCCTCACCGTCGAGGGCGACTACCTCGGGCGGGAGAACTGCGTGGACGTTCTCGTCCGCACCCGCCCCGAGCTCATCCAGCAGATCCACGAGAGCTACCTCGAGGCGGGGGCGGATGCGGTCGAGACCGACACCTTCGGGGCCAATCAGCTCGTCTTCGCCGAGTTCGACGAGGAACTCGTCTCCTGGACCTACGCCCTCAACAAGGAGGCCGCCGAGGTCGCTCGGGCCGCGTGCGAGAAGTTCGCGACCGCGGACAAGCCCCGCTTCGTGCTCGGCTCGATGGGGCCCGGCACCAAGCTCCTCACCCTCGGTCAGGTCTCGTGGGAGCGGATGCTCGAGAGCTACGCCGAGCAGGCGCGAGGCCTCATCGATGGCGGCGCGGATGCGTTCCTCATCGAGACCTGCCAGGACCTGCTGCAGATCAAGTGCGCGGTGAACGCGTGCCTCAAGGCGCTCGAGGATCGCGGCAAGACCCCGCAGGACGTCGCGATCATGGTGAGCGTCACCGTCGAGACGACGGGCACGATGCTGCTCGGCGCGGAGATCGCCGCCGCGGCGACGGCGCTGCGCGGCTATCCGATCGCGTCGCTCGGCCTCAACTG
This sequence comes from Phycisphaerales bacterium, assembly GCA_049449095.1. GTDB lineage: Bacteria > Planctomycetota > Phycisphaerae > Phycisphaerales > SM1A02 > VGXO01. The sequence goes on from JBMTTG010000261.1 coordinate 1,034, forward strand.
CGCGACGGGTCCGGTCGAGATGACCGAGCACGTCGAGTGGCTTGCGAAGCACTGGGATCGCCCGATCTCGGTCGTCCCCAACGCGGGGCTGCCGCTTCTCGTCGAAGGCAAGACCTCGTTCCCGCTCAGCCCTGCGCCGATGGCCGACGCGGTGCGGCGCTTCGTCGAGGAGCTCGGCGTCGCGGTGATCGGCGGCTGCTGCGGCACCACGCCGGCGCACATCGCGGCGCTCGCGAAGATCGCCGACGGCCTCACGCCCGCGCCGCGCAGCCCGCAGCCGCTCGCGGCGTGCACCTCGAGCTACGCGCCGGTCGAGTACCGCCAGGAGAACTCCTTCCTCAACATCGGCGAGCGCCTGAACGCCTCCGGCAGCCGGGCGTTCAAGAAGATGCTCGAGAGCGAGGACTGGGACGGCATGGTCTCGCTCGCCCGCGAGCAGTCGCGCGAAGGCGCGAACGTCCTCGACATCAACGTCGACTACGCCGGCCGCGACAACGCCGCCGACATGGGCGAGGTCGTGAAGCGGCTGGTTCGGCAGGTGAACGCGCCGCTCATGATCGACTCGACGCAGATCGCGACGATCGAGGCGGGCCTCAAGCACGCGCCAGGCAAGTGCCTCATCAACTCCGCGAACTTCGAGGATGGCGACGAGAAGTTCGACGCGATCTGCCGGCTCGCGAAGACCTACGGCGCGGGGCTCGTGATCGGCTCGATCGACGAGGATCCCGAGTCGGCGATGGCCCGCACCGCCGAACGGAAGTTCGCGATCGCCAAGCGCGGCCTCGAACGCGCCGTCGAGGTGCACGGCCTCGCGGCGGAGGACGTCCTCTTCGATCCGCTGGTGCTGCCGATCTCGACCGGCATGGACAGCGACCGCCGCAGTGCGCTCGAACTCGTCGAGGGCACGCGGCGCATCTCCGAGGCGTTCCCGCAGTGCCAGATCACCTGCGGGCTCTCGAACGTCTCGTTCGGCCTGCGGCCGCCGGCGCGGGTCGTCCTCAACTCGGTCTTCCTCGACGAACTCGTCAAGGCGGGCATGACCTCGGCGATCCTGCACTCGGCGAAGATCCTGCCGCTCGCCCGCATCGAGCCCGAGCAGGTGCAGGCGGCGCTCGATCTCATCTACGACCGCCGCGCGGAGAGCGCGGGCGGCACCGGCCTTCCCGAGGGCGTGACCGACGAGTCGTTCGACCCGCTCGCCCGCTTCATCGAGCTCTTCAAGGACGTCGAGGCCGCCGGCGCCTCCACGGTCGCCGTCGAGCGCACGCTCGAGGAGTCGCTTCGGCACCACATCATCGACGGCGAGAAGCGGGGGCTCGTCGAGTGCCTCGAGAAGGCCCGCGAGACCTACGCCCCGCTCGACATCATCAACGACCACCTGCTCGACGGCATGAAGACCGTGGGCGAGCTCTTCGCGAGCGGCCGCATGCAGCTGCCCTTCGTGCTGCAGTCGGCGGAGGTCATGAAGATGGCGGTCTCCCACCTCGAGCCCTTCATGGACCGCAAGCAGGGCGAGACCCGCGGCACCATCGTGCTCGCGACGGTGAAGGGCGACGTCCACGACATCGGCAAGAATCTCGTCGACATCATCCTCTCGAACAACGGCTTCGAGGTCGTCAACATCGGCATCAAGCAGCCGCTCTCGGCGATGCTCGAGGCGGTCGAGAAGCACCGGGCCCACGCGCTCGGCATGAGCGGCCTGCTCGTGAAGAGCGTGATGGTGATGGAGGAGAACCTCGTCGAGATGAACCGGCTCGGCGTCAAGGTGCCGGTGCTGCTCGGCGGCGCGGCGCTCGCTCGGCACTACGCCGAGAGCCATCTGCGGAACGTCTACGAAGGCAGCGTCTACTACGGCAAGGACGCCTTCGACGGCCTGCGGGTCTGCGAGCATCTCGTGTCGGGAAGAATCGGCGCGATCGACGAGGAGATCGACGCGCGGCTCGCCAAGCGCGCCGCCGCCGAGGAGACGGTCGCGCGAAGCCGCGCGGCGGGCGAAGCGGCTGCGAGCGACGCGGGTGCCGACACCGGCGGCGTGGCCGTCGCCGCGCCGCCGCGGGCGTGCGGATCCGGCGGCCCGTCGGCCCCGGCGCGATCGGGCGTGCGTCGCGCCGTCGAGGTGCCGGTCGCCCCCGTCTTGGGCAGCCGGGTCGTCGAATCGATCCCGCTCGAAGAGGTCTATCCCTTCATCAACACCGTCGCGCTCTTCCGCGGGCAGTGGGGCTTCAAGCGGCAGGCCGACGACGAGTCCGCCTACGAGCGGAAGATCGAGGAGGTCGCCGAGCCGACCTTCGAGCGGCTCAAGGCCGCAGCGATCGCCGAGGGCTTCCTGCAGCCGAAGGTCGTCTACGGGTACTTCCCCTGCGCAAGCGACGGCGAGGATCTCGTCGTCTTCGATCCGCAGGACGCGTCGCGCGAGCTCGAGCGGTTCTCGTTCCCGCGGCAGCCCTCCCGGCAGCGGCTCTGCATCGCGGACTTCTTCCGCCCGATCGACTCGGCGGAGCGCGACGTGATCGGCTTCCACTGCGTCACCGTCGGCGACGAGGCGTCCAAGCGGGCCCGCGAGCTCTTCGAGGCCAACGAGTACCAGCAGTACCTCTACCTGCACGGCTTCGGCGTCGAGACCGCGGAGGCCCTCGCGGAGATGTGGCACAAGCGGATGCGGATGGAACTCGGCATCGGCGGCGACGACTCGCCGCGGATCCGCGACCTCTTCACCCAGAAGTACCGCGGCAGCCGCTACAGCTTCGGCTATCCGGCGTGCCCGGAGATGAGCGACCAGGAGAAGCTCTTCCGGCTGCTTCGCCCCGAACGCATCGGCTGCTCGCTCACGGAGAACTGGCAGATCGATCCCGAGCAGTCGACGAGCGCGATCATCGTCCACCACCCGCAGGCGAAGTACTTCGCGGTGTGAGAGGGGGGCCGACCGTCGGATCAGGCGCCTCTGGTCGGCGCGAAGTGGATCGGCGGCGAGGGTGACGACGGCGGCGTGGTTCAGGCAGCGCCGCCGCCGGGCGGCACCGGCGAACCCCCGGACGGGCGGCGCTGGTTCGACTTGGCCGGAGCCCCCATCGACCGGGGCTTCGGCACGCCTTCCGCTCCACCCCCGATTGCTACACTTCCCGCCCCATGGGACAGAT
>JBMTTG010000262.1:0-4168 GCA_049449095.1 Phycisphaerales bacterium
GCCCCGGGCGAAGCCGGGGCCGCGGTTGAACTTGCGTGTCACGCCGTGACGGCACGTCAGGGGCAGTCGCCCCACGCCGCGAGCGTCGCCGAAAGGTCGGCTCCCGCGACGACGCCGTCGCCGGTGATGTCGAAGGTGGGGTTCGAGGTGCCCCACGCGCCGAGGAGCGCCGCCAGATCGGCGCCGTTCACGACGCCGTCGCCGTTGAAGTCCGCCGGGCAGTTGTTCTCATCGGCGACCACCACCACGAACTGGTCGCCCGGCACCGAGGCGAAGTCGAGGAAGCGAGGATCGCCAAGGTTGTCCCCGCCGCCGATCGGCCCGAGGACCTGGTTCGAGACGAAGTCGTGGCCGGCGGCGTTGACGAAGGCGCAGACCCGGAGCGGACCGCCCGTGTAGCCCAACAGGTCGAGCGGAATGCGGATCTCCATGCCGGTGAGCACGCCCGCACCGCCCTCCGGCACGAACTCGATGCCGCCGTCGACACCGAAGATGTTGGTGTTGTCGATCGAGAAGGCGATGCCGTTGTCGGCGAAGTTCGGCAGGCCGGCGCGGCCGGGCCCGGCGAAGCTCCCGACGCCGCCACCGTCGGTCGGCAGCGTCGCCCAGTTCAGGTAGAGGTCGTAGACGCCACCGCCGCCGCCACCGCCGCCCATGTTCACGTAGAAGTCCGCGTCGAAGCCCGCGTCGAAGGCGAGGCCGGGGCCGGCCTTCGGGTTCGCCGGATCGGGACCCATGCGGCCGAGGGCGTTGAAGTCGACATCGGCGTTGTTGGAGACGAGCCGGTTCTGGCCGCCCGGGGCGCAGTCGACGAAGACCTCGAGCTTGTTGTAGTTCGCCTCGAGGTTGCCGGAGAAGAGCAGGTGCAGATGGTCGTCGTCGCGGAAGGCGTAGACGCCATCGATCTCCGAGCCGTTGGCGAAGTCGACGAGGCCGGTATCGCTGTTGCCGAAGTTGGTCTGGGTGTCCTGCACCGCGAGCGCCTCGCCGTACTCCTCGCTGTAGCGGCCGTCGATGCAGAAGAAGGTCTCGCTCTGGCACTCGTCGGGGATGCCGTCGAGATTGCAGTCGGCGCTGAGCCCGAAGAAGATGTCGCACCCGTCGGCAAGGCCGTTGAAATTGCAGTCATCGGCGCTGCCGCCGCAGGTCTCGACGCCGCCGCAGGAGACGCAGACCTGCGCCGCGAGATCGGCGCAGCCCGCATCCCACGCGACTTCGCAGCAGGTCGGATCGAGCGCGCACACCGCGTTGCAGCAGAGCCCGTCGCTGCAGTAGGGCGTCTTGCCGCCGCTGCAGCAATCGCCGGCGCCGGGGTCTCCGCAGTAGGAGCCGGTGTCGCCCTCGATGACGGTCGCGAACTGGTCGCCCGCGATGAAGGCGAAGTTGACGAGCCGCGGCTCGCCGAGATTCGGCAGGCCGCCGAGACCACCGAGGACCTGGTTCGAGAGGAAGTCGTGGCCGCTGCCGTTCACGAACGCGCAGACCTTGATGCCGGATCCGTCGAAGCCGATCACGTCGAGCGGAATCGCGAACTCGAGGCCGGTCACCACGCCCGCGCCGCCGTCCTCGATGAAGCCGTCGCCGCCATCGACGCCGCCGACGTTGGAGTTGTCGATCGCGAAGAGGATGCCGTTGGAGGCGAGGTTCTCCGTGCCGGCCGGTCCGCCGCCGCCGTACGCGCCTTCGCCGCCGCCAAGCGTCGGAAGCGTGGCGTAGTCCATGTAGAGCGTGTACTTGTCGCCGCCGCCGTTGACCACGATGAAGTAGTCCGCCGCGAAGCCTTCGTCGAAGGTGAGGCCCGGCAGCGCCGCGGGATCGGTCGGGCTCGTGCCCATCCGGTTCAGGCCGTTGAAGTTGACGTTCGCGTTGTCGTTGCGAAGCGTGTTCTGGCCGCCCTCGCGGCAGTCGATGAAGATGTCGAGCTTGTTGAAGTTGCTCTCGAGGTTGCCGGCGATGAAGAGGTGGAGCGTGTCCCCCACCACCGTCGCATGCAGCACGTCGAGTTCCGAACCGTTCGCGGCACCGATCTGACCGAGATCGCTGTTGCCGAAGCCGGTCTGGTTGTTCTGGATGACGATCGGCGGGCCGTAGGCCTTGTCGAGGACGCCATCGACGACGATGACGCCGCCAAGGGCGGAGCCGGCGGCGGTCGCGGCGAGCAGCGCCGCGGGGGCACCGAGGGCGATCCGGGCATGGGGACTCTGCATGAACTGCGCTCCGAACAGGGTTTCAGCGGAATCCGGGCCGACTCGGGGCCGACCTCCGGAAGGAGAATTATGGAACGGGTTTTTCGAGATCCAAGCGAAAACGACGCAGGAAGGTCCGGGGTTCGCCTCGAGTTTGCGTTGGGGCGTCCGCGAACTGGTCTCCTCAAGCCTGCAGGGCGAGCGACCGTCATTCCGGCCGGGAATTCGATGCCCGATCGCCGCCATCCCTCGTCGAGCGGCATACTTTGAAATCCGGAGCCGGGCTCCGGCGAACCATCGACCGCCCCCGCTCGTTCCCGCGTCGTCGACCGACGCTCCCCGCCGACGCCTGCCGCAATCACCGTTTCGCCCCGAACCCTCCCCATGACGAAGACCGCCCTCCGATCGGCCCTCGCCATCAGCCTGCTCCTCGCCGCAGCCTCGCCGGCCGCCGCGCAAGGTCCCTCCGCCCGTCCGGGCATCGGCGCGATTCCCTTCACCCAGGGACCGCTCACTGGCGTCACCTTCCGGACGTGGGCGCCCTTTGCCGTCTCGGTGCGGGTCGCGGGAACCTTCAACGGCTGGAGCCAGACCGCCACCCCGCTCTATCCGGAAGGCGGCGGATTCTGGAGCCGAGACCTCCTGTCGATCGGCGCGGGCACGGAGTACAAGTTCGTCGTCGTCGGCAACGGCCAGACGCAGTGGAAGTCCGACCCGCGGGGCCGGATCGTCACGAGCCCGTTCAACAACAACCGCGTCTACGACCCCAACGCCTTCCAGTGGAGCGACACGCCCTTCTCGATGCCCGCGTGGGACGACCTCGTGATGATGGAGGTCCATCCCGGCACCTTCGGGCTCGACGCGGGCGAAGCGCCGCCGGCGAACTTCGACGAGTGCATCGATCGCCTCGATCACCTGACCGACCTCGGCGTGAACGCGATTGCGCTCATGCCCGTCAACGAGTTCCCGGGTGAACTCAGCTGGGGCTACAACCCGACCGGCCTCTACGCGGTCGAGCACTCCTACGGCGGCCCCGATGCGCTCAAGCGCTTCATCGACGAGGCCCACGCGCGAGGCATCGCGGTCTTCGGCGACGTCATCTACAACCACTGGGGCCCGATCGAGATGGACCTCTGGCGCTTCGACGGCTGGAGCCAGGGACCGTGGGGCGGCATCTTCTTCTACAACGACGATCGTGCGGTCACCCCGTGGGGCGACACCCGCCCCGACTACGGCCGCAGCGAGGTGCGCGACTTCATCAAGGACAACGTGCGGATGTGGCTCGAGGAGTTCCGCATGGACGGCCTCCGCTTCGACGCCACCAAGTTCATCCGCCGCACGAACCTCGGGGACCTCGCGGAGGGGTGGAGCCTGCTTCGCGAGGTGAACGACATGATCGACGCCTCGCAGCCCTGGAAGATCTCGATCGCCGAGGACATGGACGGCGATTCGTGGATCACCCGCTCGACGAACCAGGGTGGCGCCGGCTTCGACAGCCAGTGGGACGCGGTCTTCATGCATCCCATGCGGTCGAACCTCATCACGCCCAACGACGCCGATCGCAACATGGGCCAGGTCGCCTCGGTGATCGGCGGGACGTCGAACACGGGCGACGCCTCGAAGCGGGTGATCTACGTCGAGAGCCACGACGAGGCCGCGACCGGCGGTCGCATTCCGCAGGCGGTCGACCCGGGCAACCCGCTCTCGTGGTGGAGCCGCAAGCGAGCGACGCTCGGGCTCAGCGTGCTGATGACGACGCCCGGCCTGCCGATGCTCCTGCAAGGCCAGGAGTTCCTCCAGACCGGCAACTTCAACGACACGCAGCCGCTCGCGTGGGGTCAGGCCGAGACCTTCTCCGGCATCGTCGACCTCACCCGCGACCTGATCACCCTTCGCCGCAACCTCGAGGGCCGGACCGCTGGGCTTTCGGGCGACCACATCAACGTCTTCCACGTGAACCACGGCGGCAAGGTGATCGCCTT
>JBMTTG010000263.1:0-4159 GCA_049449095.1 Phycisphaerales bacterium
GTCGATCACGCGATCTTCAGATGACGCGTCGTCCATCAAATCCATCCCGTCCATGCGACCGTCCGCCGAGCGCCGCGAGCGACGGGCTTGTGACGTGGCTCGCGTGGTCGCGCACCCGCCGCCACCCCTTACGCCGGGCTCGGCACCATGCGCCCGAGGTCCTCGTCGGTGTCGGGCGAGGCCTTCGGCGGCAGCGGCTTCGCCGCGGGCTTGGCCGCCTCGGCTGCGAGCAGGTCCGCGACCGTCGGCTTGAGCAGCTGCTCGCCCCGCATGACGCGATCGATGTCCTCGCGGGAGAGCGTCTCGAAGCGCAAGAGCGCCTCGGCGATCGCAACCACCTTGTCCCAGTTCTGGTCGATGATCCGCCGCGCGTCCTCGTACGCCGCATCGATCATCCGACGGATCTCCTCGTCGATGATCTTGGCGGTGTCGGGCGAGTAGTCCTTCTCGGGCAGGAACATCTCGCGGGTGTCGCTGCCGGCGTAGTTGACGAAGCCCAGCCGCTCCGACATGCCCCACTCGAGCACCATGTGCCGCGCGTACGCGGTCGCCATGCGGATGTCCATGCCTGCGCCGCTCGAGACGTCGCCGGTCTTCCGCTCCTCGGCGATGCGTCCGCCGCAGAGGACCCGCATCGTCGCCTCGAGGTAGCGCTTCGCGTAGCCGTAGCGGTCCTTCTCCGGAAGCGAGAAGGTCGCGCCGAGAGCTTGGCCGCGCGGAATGATCGTGACCTTGTGGACCGGATCGGTCTCGGGCAGGAGCGCCTGCACGACGGTGTGGCCGGCCTCGTGGTACGCCGTCGCCACCCGCTCGACCTCCTCGAGCTTGCGGCTCTTGCGGGCGCGGCCGAAGCGGATCTTGTCGCGGGCCTCCTCGAGGTCCGCCATCTCGACCGAGTCCTTCTCGCTCATCGTGGCGATGATCGCGGCCTCGTTGATGATCGCGGCGAGATCGGCACCGGAGAACATCGGGGTGCCGCGGGCGAGCCGCTCGAGATCGACGTCGGGGCCGAGCTTCACCTTCTTCGCATGCACCTCGAGGATCTGGCGACGGCCGTTGAGGTCGGGCAGCGAGACGGTCACCTGACGGTCGAAGCGGCCCGGTCGGGTGAGCGCCGGATCGAGCACGTCGGAGCGGTTGGTCGCGGCGATCACGATCACCTGATCCGCCGCCTCGAAGCCGTCCATCTCGACGAGGATCGCATTCAGGGTCTGCTCGCGCTCGTCGTGGCCGCCGGTCGAGAAGCCGCCGCCTCGGCGACGGCCGACCGCGTCGATCTCGTCGAGGAAGATGATGCAGGGCGAGTTCTCCTTCGCCTGCTTGAAGAGGTCGCGCACGCGGCTCGCGCCGACGCCGACGAACATCTCCACGAAGTCCGAACCCGAGATCGAGAAGAACGGCACGTCCGCCTCGCCCGCGATCGCCTTCGCAAGCAAGGTCTTGCCGCAGCCGGGCGGGCCCGAGAGCAGCACGCCACGCGGAATGCGGCCGCCGAGCCGCTGGAAGCGCTTGGGATTCTTGAGGAACTCGACGAGTTCGGTGACCTCTTCCTTGGCCTCGTCGATGCCGGCGACGTCGTTGAAGGTGACGCTGACGGTGTCCTTGGTGCCGACGCGGTGACGGCTCTTGCCGAACGAGCCGAGCATGCCGCCGGGGCCGCCGCCCGCGGCGCGGACCGAGCGGGCGATGAAGAACCAGACGATGAGGAGCAGCAGAAGCACCGGGGCGATGCCGACGAGCAGCTGCACCCAGATGCTGCTGCCCGCGTCGGCCTCCCAGCCCACGCCCATCTCGTCGAGCTTGTCCTGGTAGTAGGCGAACTCGCCGGGGGTGATCGAGACGAAGACGGGCGTGCCCTTGTCGCCGCTCGCTTCGAAGCCGGGCGTGCCGGGCTTGATCTCCGCGACGATCCGGGTGTCCTCGATCACCACCGAGCCGGGCTTGACCTTGTCTTCCTTCAGATAGGTCGAGAACTGCTGGAAGGTCTCGATCTTGCGCATGCCCCGGCTCGTGCCGGTCATCACCACCCACATCAGGACGACGAGCGCGAGCAGGGTGAGCCACGTGAACGCCTGCCGGCGGTTCTTCGGCGGCGGGGTCGGGGCGCGACCGCCACGATCACCGGAAGCGGGCTTCTCGTCGCGGGGGGAGCGGTCGGGGCGTTCGGGGGTTCGGGACATCGGGCTTCCGAGGATTGGGCAGGGCGAAGGGGACCGGGCTCACCACTCGCCCTGCAGTGAATCGACGATCTCGCGGGCCAACTGGCGTACGACCTCGAACCCCGCCAGTTCTAGGGGTTCATGAGTCGGTCGGCTCGGGGTGAAGACCGCCGTTCCGACGAATCCGTCGCGGGCGACGATCGGCTTGCCCGTCCGGAGATCGAGCCACTCGTAGTCGAGGGTGACCCGGATCGCGACCTCCTCGCCGAGCCCCGTGACGAGGCTCTTGGAGATCTCCTGCAGACGCACCTCGGTGATCGTTCCGCGAAGGAGCGTATCCGCCGCCCCTTGCCCGGTCACCTTGTAGGGCGACGTGGCTTCGATCTGCTTGACGATCGCTTCGGTGAGTTGGGCAGGCAATTCCCGCGCGTAGGTCCGGTTGGCGATCATCGGCACCGAGACGCTTCGGTACTCGGTCGGCCACGCCGACGCGGAGGAATAGCCCTCGCGCGGGTCGCTGCTGCATCCGGCGGAAGACGTCAACATGGCCCAAGCGGTCGCGAAGGCGAGGAGCATCCCACGGGTCATGGCGTCGGCTCCGCGGAAATCGGGACGGTCGGCGCGGGTTCGGTTCCGCCATCGCTGCCCGGCACGATTGGCGGCGGAGCCACGACGCCGATCGGGGTCTTCGCCGCTTCGGCGGAGAGCGCCAACTTCGCCTCGCGCAGCGCCGCGTAGTCGGGGCACGCCGCGACGGCGGAAGCGGGCATCTGGGCGAGGATCGAGGGGATCATCTCGAGGGCGGAGAGGGTGGCGATCGAGTCGGGATAGGCCTCGATCATGCGGCGGATCGTGTACTCGGCGGAGATCGGGTCCTCCACCTCGAGATACCACTTCGCCGTCGCGAGCATCTTGGTGGCATCGGATTCGTAGACCCGCACCAGAAGGGCCTCGGCGCCGACCTTCTGGGCGAGGGCCGGCCTCGTGACCTGGAGTTCCTTGAGCCGCGCCTGGGCCTCGAGCAGGCCGAGGGCGTCGTACTCCGGGCCGCGGAAGTTCGCGAGATAGGAATAGATCAGCCGGAGGCGGGCCTTGTCGATCTCCGTCGAGCGGGGGTAGTTCTCGATGAAGATGTCGTAGGCCTCGGCGGCCATGAAGAGGTCGCGGCGATCGAAGTAGAAGTCGGCGAGCGTCATGCCCGCCTTCTCCGCGAGGGTGCTGCCCGGAAGCCGCTCCTGGATGCGGATCAGGATCTCCTCCGCCTCGTCGGAGGCGTCGAGGATCCGAAAGGTGCCCCACAGCTTGCGACGCAACCCGTTGGCGTACTGCTTGGCGATCTCGAACTCGCGCTCGAGCGCGGTCACGAAGACGCCGCTGCCCGGATAGCGGCGGATCAACTCCTCGTAGACCATGAGGGCGTCGAACTCGTCTCCGAGGGCGAGCCTTGCGTCTCCCTGAAGAAGGAGCGCCTCGGGACGCCACTTCGAGAAGGGCGATCGCTCGAGGAACCCCGTCACGAGGTTGAGGGCTCGCTTGGGTTCCCCGAGGCCGAGCGCCTTGCGGACCTCGAGCAGCTGGGCCTCTTCGCCATCGGGATCCGCCTCGGCGAGCGGTGCCCACTGGTCGTCGGTGGTCAGTTCGTAGCGCTTCTCCTGACCGAAGGCGCCGGAGGCAAGAGCGAGGCACGCCACGATCGCGAACACGGGCACGCCGAACCTCGTCTGCCGCGAGGTCCGCCCGTCGGACGCGTGGCCTGATCCTTCCAGACCCGCGGATTCCGTTCGATCAAGAGTCATCTGCGGCATGCTACTTCCCCCCTCGGTTCCGATCGTCGAGGGCGCGGTCTTGCCGACGAGGCGACGGGGTTGTCGCCGATAGACGCGTTCGCTCAAGAAGCCCAGGGTCGCCTCCGGCGAAGCGGAGCGCCGACGCTTCGCTGCGATGCGTGTCGGATGACCCGGTCGATTCACTCATGAAGCGCGTCGTCTGCCTCTTCAATC
>JBMTTG010000264.1:0-4113 GCA_049449095.1 Phycisphaerales bacterium
GCTGACGCTCAAGCTCGCCGCGACGCTCGACGGGCGCATCGCGACCGCCTCGGGTCTCGAGCAATTTGAACGCGCCGCGGGATGCCTGCCCCTCGGCCTCGCTCGCCCGCACCGCCTCGTGCACGACCCCCGAGCCCCCTCGCCCGATCCGGTTCCCGAGCCGCCATCCGCCCAGCACGAGTCCGGCGTGCCTCGCCGTTGCCGACGCCTCGACATGGCCGTGATCCACCGGCGTCGAGGTCTCCGCATCGTGCCGCAGGAGCACCCGCACCAGCGTGGTCACCGTGGCGTCGGCGGACTCTTCGCCGAGCCTTCGCTCGATCTCCGACTCCGAGCGCCCGCGGATCTCGAGAAAGATCCGACGCACCCGCTCCATCGTGGGATCGGGCGGCGACGCTTCGCCCGGCGCGCGATCGGGCGTCCGCTCGATCTCGACGATCGTCGGAGCCGGCGAATCGCGCGGCGTGGGCTCGGTGGCGATCGAGGCCTTCCCGGCGTTGGTCGAACCATCGTGCACGCGTCGAACGCCCCTTCGGAAACCCCGGTGCTGTCCCCCACCGGACCGCGTCACGATCGCCGTCTCCGGAAGACCGGCGACCGTCTCTCTGTGGGTCATGCGCGAGACGGACTCCGACCGCGCAATCCATCCGGCGATATTCTCGGATTTTCCGCTCGCCGGCACCCCCTCGCCTGTTGCCGTCATGACTCTCCCGCCCACGCCTCTCCGATCGCCCGACCCGGCCGATGCCCTCGCGGGCTCCGAACCGGGCCCGACCACGCGGCTCGTGTTGCGGTTGGCCGATGGAGAGGATCTCGCGGTGGGGCTGCTCTGGTCGCGCATCCATGAGCGAGTGCGGGAGATGGCCGCCCGCGCTCTGCGCCGCGAGGGTCACGAACCTTCGATCGAGCCGACCGATGTCGTGGGCGAGGTCTTCATGCGGCTTCACGGCGGCCGCGACGTCGCGAGGCCTTGGGAGAGCCGCGGGCACTTCTTCGGGAGCATCGCCCGCGCGATCTCGCAGCTGCTCGTCGACCGCGCACGCCGGCGGCAGGCGACGAAGCGCGGCGGTGAGGCGAAGCGCGTGCCGCTCGAAGCGCTCGTCCGCGAGGGCGGACTGGCGGCGATCGGAGACGAGCCGTCTCAGGTCGAAGCGGTGCATGCCGCGCTCGAATCGCTCTCCGCCGCCACGCCTCGCGCCGGCGAGGTCGCGTGGCTTCGCTTCGTGATCGGTCTCACCACCGCCCAGACCGCGGAGACGCTCGGCAGCAGCCGCCGCACCGTCGATCTCGACTGGGCCTTCGCGCGAGCGTGGCTGCGGGCACGGCTGCTGGGTGAACTCTGAAGCGCGGCGGTCGGACGCTTGAGCGACCTTCCCGGGTCGAAGCGTCGCCGAGCCCCCCTTGGGGCTTGACGAGGTCTCGAACCATGTGTCGAGCGAGCGCTGACGCGAACAGCGCCGGAAGATGGGTCCCATGAGGCCCAAGGGAATCGATGAGCCTCATGGGGATCGATGGGATCTCGAACCAAGCGTCGAGCAGGCGCACCGCGCGTGAAGGTTGAAGTGCCGTTGCAGCACGGATGGGTCCGCGAGCGGTGAACTCGTTGGGGTGCCGCGGCTTCGTGGGCTCCGGTTGCGGCGCGATGCCTCGGGCCATCTTGATGGGCATCGCTCGGAACTTCCGCCGCACTTCGCGAGTCCCGGAATCCGGGCCGTAGGTTCGTGTCCATGCACATCGCACCACGCATCAGCCCCATGCCCCGAAACGGCGGTGGCGACCTGGGCGAGGACCAAGTAGGATTGAATTCAGTCCGAATTCAATCCTCTCCGGAGCCTCCCGCCATGCACCTCTCCGCCGACATCCACTCCCTCACCGACTTCAAGTCCCACGCCAAGGAGCACCTCGCCCGCATCCGCTCGACCGGCCGCCCGGAGATCCTCACCGTGAACGGTCGCGCCGAGGCGGTGGTGCTGCCACCGGCCCTCTACGACCGGCTGGTCGAACTCGCGATGGGCGAGGTTCGCGAGAAGATCGGTCTTGGCCTAGCGCAAGCCGATCGCGGCGAGCTGCTCGACGCCGACGCGGCGCTGGCGGCGCGACGGGTACGTCGCGGGACGAAGGCGCCCGTGAAGCGGAAGGCCACCGCCACGCCCACCCGGAACTCGAAACCACGGCGTTCAGCATGAGCGGAAGCCGCGCGTACCTGACTCCGGCGGCCGATGCGGATCTCGCCGCGATCTGGAGGTTCGTCGCCGAGCAGTCGGGCACCGCCGCCGCCGATCGGCTCGAAGCGTCGCTGCACCGATCGATGAAGCGACTGGCACGCTCGCCCGGCATGGGTTCGCCACGAGACGATCTCGCCGCGGTCCCGGTCCGAGTGTTCCCGCAGCGCCCCTACGTCATCGCCTACCGCGAGCAAAGCGACGGAGTCGTCGTGCTCAGGGTGCTGCATGCGGCGCGGGACGTCGCGTACCTCGACCTCTGAGCGATCGACCTCAGGTTCCGACGAACGTCGCGGGCGTTCAGCCGCCGCTCCACGCCGCCAACAGCGTTGCGAGATCGCCGGCGCCGACCGTTCCATCCCCATCGAGATCGCCCGAGCCGGAGCCTCCCCACTGCCCGAGCAGCAGCGCGAGATCCGCGGCACCGACGATGCCGTCGCCGTCGAGATCGGCGGGATCACGAGCCCCCGAGTCGCCGCAGTCGTTCGGAATCCCGTCGCGGTCGTCGTCGGCGATCCACCACACCCGCGCCGATCCGGCATTGATCGCCCCATCGACATCGTCGAGCCGCACGCCCACCGCGAGCAGTTCGCATTCGAACGCCAGGCTGAACCCAAAGTAGTCGCTCGCGGCCCCGTCGGGCGCGACGAGTTGCGCGATCGGCTCCCAACCGAGCACGCCCTTGCCCACGCCGACCCGTTCAAAGAGCCACACGCTTCCCTGGTTGGTCACGCCCGCGACATCGTCGGCCCACGCGCCGCACGCGATCAGATCGCCTTCGCCATCGGCTGCGGCACTCCGGCGACAGGCCACTGAGAAGCCGAAGTAGTCGTCGACCGCACCATCGGGCGCCTCGAGGGCCGCCTCCTCGCTCCAGAGCTCGCCGCTGCGACGAAAGACCCGCGCCGTGCCGCGACCATCTCCGAAGAACGACCACCCGCCCACGACGGCGAGGTCGCCGTCGATCGCCACGCCGCGCCCGAGTTCGTCGCCGGGGGCAAGGTTCGAACCGACGAGTTCCTGTTCGAAGACGAACGCTCCGTTCTTCGCTCGCCGCCACACCACCGCCGAACCGCCGTTGCTCGCCCCGGCGTCGTCGCCCCACGCTCCGGCGATCGCGCGTTCGCCGGACGCATCGAGGTCGAGCGCGGTGCCGAGGTGATCGCCGGTCGACGCTCCCGGCGCGACGAGCTTCTGGGTCTGTTGCCACACGCCCGCGGGATCGCGGCGATAGACGTAGACCGCCCCTTGGTCGAAGAGCCCCGCGTCCCACGCGCCGACCATCGCGAGATCGCCGCGGATCGCGACGCTGCGGCCGAACTCGTCGTCGGCGAGCCCATCCGAGGCGACGATCGTCTGTTCGAAGATCCACGCACCCTCGACGAAGCGGAAGATCGACGCGCTGCCGGCGTCGGTCTTCGCGCCGAGGTCATCGTGCAGCGCTCCGACGATGGCGACCGGCTCGCCGGACTCGCCCCGCAGCGACGGATCATCGATCGCCACGGACAGGCCGAAGTCGTCGCCCGCCTCGCCGGAGGGGTCGATCAGCGAGGCGACCAACTCCCATGGCTGCTCGCCGACTCGGCGATAGACCCACGCCGCGCCGCGATCGATCTCACCGTTGGTGTTGGTCCCCGGCGCTCCAACGAGGATCCACGGTCCTGCCGCTGCGACGGCACGGCCCGACTCGTCGCCGGGGGAGCCTTCGGACGGTGCCAGCGTCGCGAGTTCGATCGGCGGCGAAGCGACGGCGGCGAACGCCGTCGAGGCGATCGCCAGCAACTTCGATCCGCAGCGGAGACGCATGATCTGCAGTGTGGACGGGCGTGGTTCGAAGTCAACGGCGACCAGGCGATTGGTCGCCCAACGAACCGCCGCCCCCCCCCCCCGC
>JBMTTG010000265.1:0-4078 GCA_049449095.1 Phycisphaerales bacterium
GGACCCGATCGGCCGACGGCGGCTGGCGGTACGCGATCCGGATTGGGGGATAGGCGAGAGAGGAGAGAGGAGAAAGGAGAGAGGAGACGAACCCAACCGCCAGCCTTCCGCAGCCAGTGCCGCGCTTCGCCTTCCGAGTCCATCGAGTCCATCCTGTCCATCCCGTCCAGATGACCGCTCGCCGAGCGAAGCGAGCGATCACCGCGTGACGTGGCCCGCGCCCGCAGCAAGAGCGACCGCCCACCGAACGAGGCGAGCGACCCGCCTGACATGCCGCCCGCCCCCACAACGACACCGCCGAGGCCTTTTCGGACCTCGGCGGCGCCACTCGTGGAGACGGGGATCAGGAGACACAAACAGGAGAGAAGAAGAGCTTCCTGTCGAACGATCGCCGGTCGGATCGGGTTCGCGGGGAACGCGAGAATCCGGAGATTTTCTTCCCGCCGATCAGCGGGCCGCGAGCGGGCGGCCTTCGGAACGCCGCACCAGGTCGTCGGTTTCGCGGTGATCGTCCCGCGAGTCGTCGAGGTCGAGGTCCTCGAAGGGATCCCAGAGACCCGACTTCTCCCCGGCGAGGTGATCTTCCGCCGCGGCCTCGTAGTCGCCGGCGCGGCCCTTCGACAGGGTCTCCAGACGAGCCTCCTGCTCGGCCCGAAGCTGGGCGAGGCGTCCCTCGAGCTGGTCGAGGTTGCCGACCTTTCCGAAGCGGTCGTACTCGGCCAGGATCTCCTGCTGCTGCTTGGTGAGCTCGATGAGCCGGTCGTTGCGGGCGATCGCGTCGATCTGCTGATCGAGCTGCCAGACGCGGGCCTCGAACCGGCGATGCTCGCCCTGCAGCTTGTCGAGGATCTCCTGCAGCCGATCGCGCTGTCCCTGCAGCATCGCAAGCTGCTGGGTCTCGCTCGCGGCGCGATCCCGATACGCCTCGCGGACGCCACGGATGCGCTGCGCCTCGGCGAGCGCCCGCTCGCTCGTGACGGCGGCGCCGCCGGTGCGAAGGCTCACGGTGCGGGTCGAGCTTCCGTCGACGAGCTCGCGAAGCTTGAGCAGATCCTCGCCGGTCATCGCGACCACGCGTTGCGCGACTTCGCTCGAGTGCTCGAGCTGCGAGATCTGACGATTCACCGCGGCGAGTTCGCCCTGCACTTCGGCGATCCGCTGCGGGTACTCCTCGGCGAGTTCGCCGAGCTGGCGGCGAAGCGCCACCGGATCCTCGATGAACTCGTCGGTCACCTCGATGAGGCTGTTGCGGACCTGATCGAACGCGGCGCCGACACGGCCCGGCCCGACGACGATCGTGGCGACGCCGATGCCGAGGCCGCCGATCAGGGTCCAACGAAGGATGCTCTTGGTGAACGGCATGGTGTGTTCTCCCGGTCGGCCGGCAGCGGGCAACGAGCCCGACCCGAAACCGCCGCAGGGGTGCGACGGCGAGGTTGTTGGGAGAAGGCGGCGGGGGATTTCGGGGCAAGAAGAGGAGAAGAGGAGAAAGGAGAGAGGAGACGAACCTCGACCTTCCGCCTGCAGCACCAATCGCCGTCCAACCCGCACCCACGGGTCCCGCCGGTCCCATCCGCTCCAGCCACCACCCCACCCGTAGCATGCCCCGCCTCGGTGGAATCGAGCGACCCGCTTTCCCAAAGGTCCGCGACGCGGGCATTCCACTCGCGCCTGGAGCCGGCTCCGTGACCATGCACCCCCTCACCACGACCTTCGTCAACCGCCTTCGGGAGCGGGACGAGACGGCGTGGTTCGAACTCTGGGAGACCTTCGGCCCCGTGATCCGGGCTCAGCTCACGCGGTGGGGCCGCGGCAACGTCGGCGCCGAGACGGTGCGCGACCTCACGCAGGAGACCCTCGCCGCGGTCTCGAACCACATCGACCGCTACGACCCCGCCCGCGGCGCCCGCTTCAGCACCTGGCTGCTCGCGATCGCCCGGCACGCCCTCGGCGACGAACTCGACCGTCGCTTCGCGGCGAAGCGCAACCACGGCAAGCGGGCCACGAGCCTCGAAGACTTCATGGCGTCCTCGAGCAGCGAACCGCAGCCCGACGAGGCGTTCGAGACCGCGATGTTCCGGGCGAAGGTGATCGCGGCGATCCGCAAGGTCGAAGCGGAGAGCGAGATGATGCCCTTCGAGGCCTTTCGGCTCCGCGTGCTCGACGGCCGCTCCGGCAAGGAGGTCGCCGAGGAACTCGGCACCAGCGAGGCGACGGTGAGCCGCCATCTCGCGTCGGTTCGGATCCGATTGCGCGAGCGGCTCACCGAGACCATGACGCTCTACAGCTTCACCGAGCAGGAGCGGACCGAGGCCGAGCGTGCGGGCCTCGGCACCGACGATCGGCTCTTCGACGAGGCGGTGGGGGAGATCCACCGGCTCGAGTGCATCGCGGCAAGGCGAGGCGGCTGATCGCCGACCTCGGGTTCAGGAACAGGAGGCCGACATGATCTCGATGGCGACGGTGCTGCTGACGATTCTCGCCGCGGCGTTCGTGATCGCCTTGCTGGTCCTGAGCATCGGTCTCGTCCTCACGGTGCTCGGCGTGGTCTTTCGCGCGATCTTCGGAACGCTCGCGATCGTCCTCGGCGCTGCGGCGGATCTGGTGATCGCGGCGATCACGCTCATCCCCCTGACGATCAACGCGGGCGTGGCGCTCGCGCTGGTGGTGTTCGGAAGGTGGACGAGCGCCGAACGCCGAGCGGCGCAGATCAACGAGGGCTTCACCGGCATCGGGCGGCGCATCGCTCGCGCCGTCTGGGGAAGGCCGCTTCGGATCCTCGCGTGGATTCCGAGCGGTGCGTCGAGCCGCGGACCGGCCATCGCCGTCGACGTGCGGACCGACCCAAGTGGGAACACACGTGTCGCGGCATCGGGCGCTGCGCCGACCGCCGCCGCCGCTCCGCCACCGCCCCCGTTCATGCGTCCGCCGCCGACACCGGCGGGATTCGAGGTCGCAGCCGTGCCGCAGGAAGAGCGCACGATGGGACTGCTCGTGCATCTTCTGGCGTTCGTGGGCTTCGCCTTCCCGCTTGGCAACGTCGTGGGGCCGCTCGTCCTCTGGCTCGCCAAGAAGGACCGCATGCCCTACCTCGACGAGCAGGGCCGCGAGAGCGTCAACTTCAACATCACCATCGCGATCCTGAGCGGCGTGGGCGTGCTGCTCACCGCGATCCTCGTCGGCTTTGCGGTCATTCCCGTCGTCCTGCTCGCGTGGGTCGTCCTCACGATCGTCGCGGCGGTCAAGGCGCATGCCGGCGAGCCGTGGCGATATCCGCTCTGCATTCGCTTCATCGGTCCGCCGAATCGCGGGCCCGCGAACGCGATGCCGGCCTCGCCCGCGATGCCGCCGACCCCGGCCCCCGTCTCCGTCGCCGCGTCGAGGAACGCCTTCCCGGGCTACGAGATCGTCGGCACGCTTCCCGCGGGCGGATCGGGGGCGCGGCTCTTCATCGCGAAGCCTTCGCCGGAGATCCGCCGACGGCTGCCCGACGGGCTCGATCGCGTGGTCATCAAGACCTTCGCGCTCTCGGAGGGCTCGACGCTGCCGCAGATCGTGCGCGAATCGCGGTCCATGGAGGCGGCCACGCGGCTTGGCCTCGTCGTCGAACACCGCCTCGAGCCCGGACGCTTCTGGTACGCGATGCCGTACTTCCCGGGTGCCCACTTCAACGAAGCGGTGCGCTCGCTCCATCGGCTCGGCCCGGAGGACGGGCTCGATGCGAACGGACTTCGTCGCGTGCTCGAGTGGACCCTCGGCCTTGCGTCGACGCTCGACCGATACCACCGTGCGGGGCTGTGGCACAAGGACGTCAAGCCGGAAAACGTGCTCGTTGCCGGCGGCGAGGCGCGGCTCGTCGACATCGGGCTCGTCACGAGCCTCAGTTCGGGCATGACCCTCACCACCCACGGCACCGAGTACTTCCGCGATCCGGAGATGGTGCGGCTCGCGCTGCGGGGCGTGAAGGTCCACGAAGTCGACGGCGCGAAGTTCGACCTCTACGGCGTCGGCGCGATGCTCTATCTCGGCCTCGAGGACACCTTCCCCGCGCATGGCGGGCTGAGCGGCTTCAGCAAGC
>JBMTTG010000266.1:0-4067 GCA_049449095.1 Phycisphaerales bacterium
CTCAACGATCAGATGGACGACTTCGCGATCCGCACCGACGTCGCCAACGAGTTCGGGCTCTTCATGTCCGAACGGAACCTGCTTGCCGGCGGAAGACGACCGCTCAGCAGCATGAGTCCAACGATCGTCGTCGAGGAAGGACGCGCGGCCTTCGTGGCAGGCGCGGCGGGTGGACCGAGGATCATCAGCGCGACGCTCGCAGTGCTGCTTGCGATGCTCGAGGGCGCTACCGCCGCGGACGCGGTCGCCGCACCGAGGATCCATCACCAGTGGATGCCCGATCGGCTCCTTGTCGAGACTGGCGTGTTTCCCTCGCTGCGGGAACTGCTGACCTTGGCCGGACACACCGTGCGCGAGGAACCGGATGGGATCGCCGTCGCGCAGGCGGCGAGGCGATCGCCCGATGGCGCGTTGGAAGGCGCGAGCGATCCTCGCGGCGGCGGCGTCCCGGCGGGGAGGTGAGTGAGGGCGGCCGTCCGGCACGATTGTGAAGGAGTTCGGCATGGCGAGGCGATGACCACGTCCATGGGCATCGTCCTTCCCGTCGCGCTCGTCGTGCTCGTCTTCGCGGCGATCGGCCTCGCTCGGCGTCCGCAGCGACCGCCGCTCGTGCTCGTGGTGACGGTGCAGGTTCTCACGCTCGTGGTCGGCTTCGGCTTCGGCTTCACGCTCGCGGGCGTCGAGTCGTCCTATCTGCGGTCGGGGCTCGAAGGGCTGGTGAAGAAGACCGCCGAGACGCTCGAGTCCGAGGGCGAGGGCTGCGAACGGGTTCGGAAGGCCTATGCCGACGGGCTCGTCGCCATCGAGGAGGGCGTCGAAGGCATCGGCCTGCAGTCACGGGTGTGGCGATCGCTCGAGCACGGCGACGATGCCGCGACGCCTGCGGAAGCGGGCGAGGCGGCGAATCCCGTGGCTCCCTGACGCCGCGGCCGACTCGCTTCGGCGAGGCCGGCTTCGCAGCCGGCGCGGATCGAGCCGATATCCGATCCGACCCGATGGCGCCTTCCCAGGACGAATCCGCCTCCGAGCCCGATCCGGCTGCGTCGCCGCGTCGTGATCCGCTCGCGACGACCGATCTCGACCGCGATCTTCACGGGAAGTCGGTGCGCGGCGGCGCGATCGTCATGGTCGGGCAGGGCGGCAGCGTGCTGCTCGGGATCGTCTCGGCGGCGGTGCTCGCGCGACTCCTCGATCCGGAGGACTTCGGCCTTGTGGCGATGGCCTCGGCGTTCGTGGCGCTTCTTGGCGAGTTCGCGGATCTCGGCCTCTCGCAGGCGACGATCCAGCGGCGCGAGGTGAGTTCGGGACAGGTGAGCGCCCTCTTCTGGGTCAATGCCGCGACCGGGGCGATCGCGATGGCGGCGGGCGCCACGCTCGCGTGGCCGATCGGCCTCTTCTACGGCGACGACCGGCTCGCCGGGATCGCGGCGGCGCTCTCGATCGGCTTTCTGCTTTCGGGGATCGCCGCGCAGCCGCTCGCGGTGCTTCGCCGTCGAATGGGATTCACCGCGGAGACGATCGTCACCCTCGCTTCGATCGCGATCGGACTCGCGGCGGCGATCGCGGCGGCGCTGGCGGGTCTCGGCTACTGGTCGCTCGTCGTGCAGGTGCTCGCGGCGGCGGCGGTTCGGATGATCGGGCTCTTCATCGCGAGCGGCTGGATCCCCGGCTGGCCGGCACGGGCCGACGGCGTGCGCGAGATGCTTCGCTTCGGCGGATACCTGTCCGGCTCGAACCTTCTGGCGGCGCTGCTGCGGGCCTCGGACAAGGTGCTCGTCGGGCGATTCGTCGGTGCGGATGCCGCAGGCCTCTATTCCAACGCGCAGAAGATCCTGCTCATGCCGGCCACGCAGCTCAACAAGCCGCTGACGATGGTCGGGCGGCCCGCACTCTCGCGACTGCAAGACGAACCGGAGCGCTTTCGGGCGTTCTATCGGCGCGGCGTCGAGCTGGTCGCCGCGACGAGCCTGCCGGCGATCGCGTGGATGGCGATCGTCGCGGAGGACCTGGTCCTGCTCGTGCTTGGCCGCGAATGGTCGGGCAGCGTGCCGATCTTCCAGGCCCTCGCGCCCGCGGCGCTGCTCGGCGCGCTGGGGGTCGTCACCAGTTGGATCTACGTGCCACTCGGTCGCACCGACCGGCAGTTCCGATGGATCCTCTTCCAGACCATCATGCTCGTGGCCGCGATGGCGGTCGGTGTGCGGTGGGATGCCGTCGGGGTGGCGCTGGCCTACAGCGGGACGTTGCTCGTGCTGCGGCCGTTCGCGATCGCGTGGTGCCTGAAGGGGACCTTCGTGCGCTGGTCGGATGTCGGCAGCGCGGTCTGGCGCGGCGTGGGGGCGACCGCGGTCGCCGCCTCGGCCTCCATCGCGGTCATGCCTCGCGTGTCGGAACTGCCGACCTCGCCGGTCCGTCTCGCGGCGAGCCTCGCCGTCTTCGCGGCCGCGCTCATGCTCGGTTGGATCTTCGTCCCCGGCGGCCTCGCTCGGATTCGCGCGATGATCTCGATGGTGCGGCATCTGCGGCCTGGCGCTGCGGCCGCAGGAGACTCCGCATGAGCGCCGGGCCACCACTGATCCATCTCGGACTGCATCGCACCGGCACGACCTGGCTGCAGAAGGGACTCTTCGCCGCCGACGGTCCCGGCTTCCATCCGGCGCTGTCGCTCGAAGAGGCGATCGAACTCCTCGTTCGTCCGCATCCGCTGGCATGGAACGCGGCCTCGGCGCGCTTCAAGGCGAGTGCCGGCATCGAGGCCGCTCGCGCGCGTGGGCGGGTGCCGGTCGTGAGTTGCGAGGAACTGTCGGGCAATCCGCACGCGGGCAATCGAACCGCCGTCGCGATGCTCGACCGCATCGGCGAGGTGCTGCCCGAGGCCCGGATCCTGCTCGTGTTCCGGCGGCAGCCGGATCTGATCCTCTCGAACCATCGTCAGTTCGTCGCGCGAGGCGGAACGCGATCGCTCGCGGCGTATCTCTCGCCGGATCCGGCATGGTTCCGGATGCCGCGTCTGGCGCCCGAGCCCTTCGAATTCGATCGACTTGCAGCGCGATGCATCGAGCGCTTCGGCGAGGATCGCGTCCTGTTCGCATGCCACGAGGCGCTCGTCGAGGATCCGGTCGACTTCATGCGGCGCATCGCGGAGTTCGCGGGCGCCTCGATCACGGAGGCGACCTTGCGGAACCTGCCGTCGGAACGGGTGAACGCCTCGCCGAGCGCGCTGCGAGCCTCGATCCAGCGCCGGACCAATCGGTGGCTGCTGCGCGACGACGTCAATCCAGACGCGCCGTTCACCTCCTGGCGCTTCCGAAGCCTGCTCGCTCGGCTCGACCGGCTGCTTCTTCGCCGACTCTCGGGGCCGATCGAGCGCCGCGATCGACGTCGCGTCGAGGCCTGGTGCCGAGGCCGATTCGCCGAGAGCAACGCCAGGCTCGCGGCGATGACCGGACTCGAACTGCGTCGCTACGGCTACGAGCTTCCGGCCGCCGCGACGAATCGCCTCGCGCCTTGACGACCAGGCGGGCGGAGCAGATGCCGGATCCACAGGGATGCCGCGCGGGCCTTCTCCCCCGATCGGCCCGGCATCGGCCAGAGATTGCGTCCGAGCGCGAGAGAGAGTCCCGCGACGTGAAGCGCCTGCTGTGCCACCATGCCGACCGTGCCGAGGGTCTTGCGGGCCAGATGCCGATGGGCCTCGATGAGGAGCGAGGGATCGTGGCCATGGAATGCGTGGGCATCGGCGCGGTGCGACGTGCTCGCGCTGCGGACATGCGTCACCCGCGCCGCGGGCAGGTAGCGTCCGCGCCATCCGCCGGCGGCGAGCCTTGCGCACCACTCGATCTCCTCCGCGTAGAGGAAGAACGACTCGTCGAATCCGCCGCAGGACTCGTAGGCCTCGCGCCGCACGAGCAGCGCCGCGCCCAGCAGCCAGTCGACGTCCATCGTCGCGTCGGCGCCATGGGCATGGTGCAGGCTCATGCAGTGGCGTGAGCCGGGACGGCGCCGATCGAGACCGAGCATCGACCAGCTGTAGAGCGGGCTGAGCACGGTGTGGAAGCGGTACGCCG
>JBMTTG010000267.1:0-4045 GCA_049449095.1 Phycisphaerales bacterium
CTCCTCTCTCCTTACTCCTCTCTCCTCACTCCTCTCTCCTCACTCCTCTCTCCTCTCTCCGTCTCCTCCTCTCCTCTTCTCCTCCTCTCCTCTTCTCTCAGTAGTTCGGCGTCGGCGGCCGGTACAAGCCCAGGTCGATCGAGCGGAAGAACTCGATCGTCTTCGCGAGCCCCTGCTCGAGCGGAACCTTCGGCTCCCATCCGAGCTTCTCCTTCGCGAGCGAGATGTCCGGGCGCCGCCGCGCCGGGTCGTCCTCGGGAAGCGGCTTCACCTGACGGATCTCCGAGCGGCTGCCTGCGAGCTTCACGGTGAGTTCGGCGAGCTGCTTGACCGTGAACTCCCCCGGATTCCCGAGGTTGACGGGACCGTGGAAGCCCTCGGGGCCGTTCATCATCCGCATGAAGCCTTCGATCAGATCGTCGACGTAGCAGAACGAACGGGTCTGCTGCCCGTCGCCGAAGAGCGTGATCGGCTCGCCGGCGAGGGCCTGCCGCGCGAAGTTGCTCACCACGCGGCCGTCGTAGGGATGCATCCGCGGCCCGTAGGTGTTGAAGATCCGCACGACCCGCACGTCGACCTTGTTCTGCCGCAGGTAGTCGAACATCAGCGTCTCGGCGCAGCGCTTGCCTTCGTCGTAGCACGCGCGCGGGCCGATCGGGTTCACGTTGCCGCGGTAGCTCTCCGGCTGCGGATGCACCTCGGGATCGCCGTAGATCTCGCTCGTGGAGGCGTGCAGGATCCGCGCCTTCACCCGCTTCGCGAGCCCGAGCATGTTGATCGCGCCCATGACCGAGGTCTTGGTCGTCTTGATCGGGTTGTACTGGTAGTGGCCGGGCGCCGCGGGGCAGGCGAGGTTGTAGATCTGGTCGACCTCGAGCACGATCGGCTCGGTCACGTCGTGGCGGATCAGCTCGAAGTTCCGGCGGCCGAGCAGGTGCTCGATGTTCGACTTCTGGCTCGTGAAGAAGTTGTCGAGGCAGATGACGTCGTGCCCCTGCTCGACGAGGCGATCGCAGAGGTGCGAGCCGAGGAAGCCGGCGCCGCCGGTGACGAGGATTCGCTTGACCATGTCCGACACCCGATCTCGAAGGGAACGCGGCTCCCGGGGAGCCGCCGAGCCCCGAATATCGGCGTCCTCGCGAGAGCGTCCGCGGGGATTCCTCGCCGAATCCGCGGAGATCCGCCGGCATCCGCGGGCTCCCGAGTCCCGTCTGCCCGGCGGCGAACCGTTCCCCGCCGAGGTTTCGAGAGGGAGCCCTTCGATCGGCGTCGGGGCTCACCGATTCTTCGCGCGAGATCCCCGGCGATCGCGGCACCGACACCCATAATCCGCCGCTCCCGACTACCGTCTCCGCGAGCGAACCCCATGAAGCAGGTCCTGATCGTCGAGGACGAGCCCGAGATCGCCGAACTCATCGAGTTCCACGTGCGCCGTGAAGGCCTCGATGCGCGGGTGGTCGGCTCGGGCAAGCACGCCCTCGACGCGGTGCGGCATCGCTCGCCGGATGTGGTGGTGCTCGACCTGATGCTGCCCGATCTCGACGGACTCGAGGTCTGCCGCCGGCTCAAGCAGAACCCCGACACCCGCGAGATCCCGATCCTGATGGTCTCGGCCAAGGGCGAGGAGACCGA
This sequence comes from Phycisphaerales bacterium, assembly GCA_049449095.1. GTDB lineage: Bacteria > Planctomycetota > Phycisphaerae > Phycisphaerales > SM1A02 > VGXO01. The sequence continues at coordinate 1,633 of JBMTTG010000267.1, forward strand.
CGTCGTCACCGGCATCGAACTCGGCGCGGACGACTACGTCACCAAGCCCTTCAGCGCGAAGGTGCTCATCGCCCGCCTCAAGAACATCCTCCGCCGCGAGGATCCGCACGAGGTCAGCCTCTCCGGCGGTCGGGTTGCGCTCCGCGGCGGCTCGATCGTCATCGACACCGAGCGGCACGTGGTGCTCTGCAACGATCGTCCGGTCGACCTGACCGTCACCGAGTTCGGCGTGCTGCAGCACCTCGCCTCGCGCCCCGGATTCGTCCGCACCCGAGACCAGATCATCGCGGCGGTGCACGGGCGCTCCGCGGTCCTGACGAGCCGCACCGTCGACGTCCACGTCACCGCCCTGCGGCGCAAGCTCGGCGATCTCGCCGACTGCATCGAGACCGTCCGCGGCGTCGGATACCGGTTCGCGGAAGCGACGCCGGTCGAGGGATGATCGCCCGCCGAGGCCCGTCGCCGTCGCATGGTTCGCTGCTGACGCTCGCCGTCCTGCAGGCCTTGGCAGCCTTCGCGTTGATCTTCTTCGGCGTGATCGCCTCGCGCGACTCGCGGTCCGCCGCCTCCGCCGAACTCGCGGCGCGGGCCGCCGCCGCGATCGCCGCCTCGATCGAGCCTTCGGATCTCGCCTCGCCGGAAACGGCCCGGCGGCGCCTTGGACGGCTTGCCGACGGGCTCGATGGCGCGGTGTCGCTCCACCGGGATCGAACCGTCTTTGCTTCGAGCGATGACGCCGGAGCCGCTTCTCCCGTCGCCGACCCGTCGCTCCTCCGTGACGCGGAGCGATCGGCGGTCGCTCGCCCACGCTCGATCGGCGGGCGAGACGTGCTCGTCGCCGCCGCACCGGTTCCCGGCGAGCCCGCGTGGCAAGTCCTGCTCGAGATGCCGCAACCGGCCTCCGCCGCCTCGCCGGCCGCGGCCATGATCGCGGGCGCGGTGCTCCTCGCGACGCTCCCGCTGACCCTGCTCGCGTGGACTGGACGGGTGCGTCGCGAGCGGACCGAGCGGCTCGTGATCGCCGTCGAGCAGGCGGCGCAGGAAGGACGCTTCGAGCCCGACCTCGAGAGCGGCGAGGAACTGCTTCCCGTCGAGGACGCGATCCGCCGATTCGAGGCGGCGTGGATGGATCGGCTCGATCGCGTCGAGTCGAGCCTCGCGGAGCAGAGCGGCCTGCTCGAAGCCCTCGGCAGCGCGCTCATCACGCTCGACCGTCAGCAGCGGATCCGCTCGGTCAACACCGGCGCGGCGGCGATGCTCGGCATCGAGCGCGATTCGGCAGCAGGCCGGCTCCTGCAGGAGACGGTGCGGTCGCCGCAACTGCATCGGCTGCTCGCCCGGGCGCTCGCCGGCGCCGAGGCGAGACCCGAGGAGTTCCCGATCTCGATCGGCGGGCGCGAGGTCGTGGTGCAGGCGACTTGCAGCCGGATGGGCGAGCGCGGCGACCTGCTGATCCTGATGACCGACGTCACGCGGCTTCGTCGCCTCGAGAGCCTGCGGAGCGACTTCGCGGCGAACGTCAGCCACGAGTTGCGCACCCCCATCACCAACATCAAGGGCTACGTGGACACGCTCGTCGAGGTGGGCTTCGGCGACCCGGAGCAGTCGCGGCGCTTCCTCGACATCGTTCGCCGCAACGCCGATCGCCTCGCCGCGATCATCGAGGACCTGCTCACCCTCGCGCAACTCGAAGGCCCGGATGCGCGGCAGCGACTCGCGCCCGGCCCCTGCGACTCCGCGAGCCTGATGCGGTCGGTGGCGGAGAGCCTCGGCCCCGCGGCGGAGGCGAGGCGGATCCGCCTCGCCCAGAGCCGGGTGGCCCCGGTCGCGTTCATCGGCAACGCCGCGCTCCTCGAGCAGGCGTTGGCGAACCTCGTCTCCAACGCCATCAAGTACGCCCCCGAGGGCACCACCGCCCACCTTCGCACCGAGGAGCGCGACGGCCACGTGGTGATCGCGGTTCGGGACGAGGGACCGGGCATCCCGCGCGAGCACCTCGATCGACTCTTCGAACGCTTCTACCGAGTCGATCGTGCCCGAAGCCGGGACCGCGGCGGCACCGGTCTCGGACTCTCGATCGTCAAGCACATCGCCGCGGTGCACGACGGCAAGGTCGAGGTCTCGAGCGAGGTCGGAAAGGGCAGCGAGTTCCGGCTCGTCCTGCCGATTCATCGGGATGGTGAGCGGGACGGCGACTCGATGCGGGAGAGCCTCGGCGCCGAGGAACTCGCGGCGCTGCTCGGGCAGTGATGCTCGGCAGCGCTCCCAGAGATCGCCGTTCACTCCGGTGGAGAGACGCGGCGGGAACCGGAGCCGCAGAGCACACCAGAAACCAGTGGCATGGGAGCCATGCCTTTCGCCCGGCCGACGGCAGGCTCTCCGCGGCTCTGCGTCTCCGCGGCTCCACGCCTGG
>JBMTTG010000268.1:0-4041 GCA_049449095.1 Phycisphaerales bacterium
CCGGAAGCGAGAGAGGAGAAGAGGAGAAAGGAGAGAGGAGACGAACCTCGCTCAAACGTTCCGCTCAAGGTGCAGCGCTTCGCCTTCCGGGTCCATTCCGTCCATCAGGTCCATCCTGTCCATGTGACGCCCCACCGAGCGCAGCGAGCGACGACCGCGTGATGTGGCCACCATGTTCATCGCGTCCGCCCTCCCCCGCCAAAAACGACGACGAGGCCCCCGAAGGGACCTCGTCGCTCGCACGAGTTCGAATGAGATGCCGGGGCGACCGATCAGGCGCTGCGGCGACGGCCGCGAGCAAGGCCCGCAAGGCCGAGCACCGCGAGCACGCCCGGCGCCGGCACCGTCACGGTGAAGAACTGGTCACCCGCGATGCTCGCGAGGTTGATGCCGGCGAGGTTGCCGGTGTAGTTGCCCGCACCATCGCCACCGAGGCTGCCGCTGAAGGCCGGCAGGCTGCCGAGGAACTGGTTGCTCGCGTAGTCGTGGCCGCTGCCGTTGATGAACGCGGTGACGCGGAAGGTGTCGCCGGAGAGGCCGAGCCACGAGAGATCGATCGCGAACTCCATGCCGGTGGTCGCGGTGAGGGGATCGACGACCGGATCGCCGACATTGCCGTCGACGCCGGCGATGTTCGAGTTGTCGATCGCCGAGAGGATCATGCTGGAGGCGTAGCTGCCACCCGAGAGGATGCCGCCGCTCTGGCCGTCGTTGCTGCCGACGTAGCCGCCTTCGTTGGCGACCAGATTGCCCGCGTTGAGATACCAGCCGAACGGATCGCCGCCGCCGTTGGCGATGATGTAGTGCGTGGCGTTGAAGCCGGCGTCGAAGGTGAAGCCGTTGTAGGTGCCCGGAAGGTCGGCGCCACCGGTGATCGTGTTCTGGCCGTTGCCCGAGCCGTCGTCGATGAAGATGACGAGCTTGTTGAAGTTGCTCTGCAGGTTGCCGGTGAACAGCATGTTCACGAAGCCGCCCGCGGTGTAGGAGAACGCCGCGTCGAGCTCCGAGCCGTTGGCGAACTGGAGGTTGCCATCGGTGGCGTTGCCGAAGCTGGTGTTGACGAGCTGCTGCGCGAGCGGGCCGCCGTAGTTGGGGTTCCAGGAACCGTTGAGCTGGGCCGATGCGACCGCGGTCGTACCCAGCACCGCCAGAACCGGCACGCTGAACTGAAGGGAACGCGACATGGATCTTTCTCCGAGAAGGGGCAAGACGCGAACCGCCGCCGCGACACTCGCGGGACGGACCTCCCCTTTTCCGAAAGCTCCCTGTGCCCGCAAAGGTAAGTCCGGAAACCGGTTGGGCAAGCGGCAAGAGGCGAGGAGGGCGGAGAAAGTAGGCCAGGGTCCCAGCGGGGCGGCCGCAGGGAGCCTCCAGGCTGCCCCGCCGCGGCGGTCGGCGGCCAATCCTCGCCGCCATCCAGCCGCCAAACGACGACGAGGCCCCCGAAGGGACCTCGTCGCTGGCGGAGTACCGGTCTTGAGACCGGGGGGTGGCGAGTTCACCCCGGGATGGCGTCCCTCAAGGGACAGGCGAACCATGCATCGACCCCGGCGTTGGTCAAACGCCTCGCTGGGGAATTTGCCACATTCACTCGGCGCGTCGCGGCGCCTGCGACCGGTCAGGAACGCGTCAGCGCCCGATAACGGATCCGCTTGGGCTGCGAGGCGTCCTCGCCGAGTCGACGCTTCCGGTCCTCCTCGTACTCGCTGAAGTTGCCGGGGTAGAGAAAGGTCTTGCTGTCGCCCTCGAAGGCGAGGATGTGGGTCGCGACGCGATCGAGGAACCAGCGATCGTGGGAGATGACGAGCACGCAGCCGGCGAAGTTCTGGATCGCCTCCTCGAGCGCCCGCATGGTGTTCACGTCGAGGTCGTTGGTCGGCTCGTCGAGCAGGATCACATTGGCGCCCGATCGCAGCATGCGGGCGAGATGCACGCGGTTGCGCTCGCCGCCCGACAGCGTGTCGACGAGCTTCTGCTGATCGGTGCCCGCGAATCCGAAGCGCGAGACGTAGGCGCGGCTGTTGACCTTCGCCCCGCCGAGGATGATGTCCTCGTCGCCGTCGGAGATCGCCTCCCAGACGCTCTTGCCCGCCGGCAGCGAGTCGCGCCCCTGCTCGACGTAGGCGAACTTCACCGTCGACCCGAGCTCGAGCGCTCCGCCGTCGGGCTTCTCCTGCCCCACCAGCATCTTGAAGAGCGTGGTCTTGCCGGCGCCGTTGGGGCCGATGATGCCCACGACCGCACCCGGCGGCAGCGTGAAGGAGACGCCCTCGAGCAGCGCCCGATCGCCGAAGCCCTTCGAGAGCTCCTTCGCCTCGATCACCACGTTGCCGAGCCGCGGCCCCGGCGGGATGAAGATCTCGAGCTCCTTCACCTTCTGGTCGGCCTTCTCCTCGACCATCCGCTCGTACGCCGCGATGCGGGCCTTGCTCTTGCTCTGGCGGCCCTTGGGATTCGTGCGGATCCACTCGAGTTCGCGCTGCAGGGCGCGGCGGCGGACCGACTCCTGCCGCTCCTCGGTGGCGAGCCGCTTGTCCTTCTGGTCGAGCCAGGAGGAGTAGTTCCCCTTCCACGGAATGCCGTGTCCGCGGTCGAGTTCGAGGATCCATCCCGCGACGTTGTCGAGGAAGTAGCGATCGTGCGTCACCGCGATGACGGTGCCGCGGCATCGCGAGAGATGCTGTTCGAGCCACGCGACACTGTCGGCGTCGAGGTGGTTCGTGGGCTCGTCGAGCAGCAGGATCTCCGGATCGCGAAGAAGCAGGCGGCAGAGCGCCACGCGACGCCGCTCGCCGCCCGAGCACGTGGCCAACGACTGCTCCGGCGGCGGGCAGCGCAGCGCGTCCATCGCCATCTCGAGGCGGCTGTCGAGGTCCCACGCCCCCATCTGCTCGAGCCGCTCCTGGATCTCGCCCTGGCGATTGAGGGTGCGCTCCATCTCCTCGGGCGAGAGGTCGGTGCAGAGCTTGTCGTTGATCCGGTCGAACTCCGCGAGCAGGTCGATCGTCGGCTGCGCGCCCTCCCGCACCACCTCGATCACGGTGCGGGGATCGTTGAGCAGCGGCTCCTGCTCGAGGTAGCCGATCTGATACCCCTGCGCCGCGGTGACCTTGCCCTCGAAGTCCTTGTCGACGCCCGCCATGATCTTGAGCAGCGTGCTCTTGCCGCTGCCGTTCAGGCCGAGCACGCCGATCTTCGCCCCGTAGTAGTACGAGAGGCTGATGTCCTTGAGGATCGGCTTGCGGTCGATCGTCTTCGAGACGCCGATCATCGAGTAGATGATGCGGGTGGTGTCGTTGGCGTTCTGGGTCGGGGTCGAATCGGACTTGGCCACGGCGAGGGTTCTCCAGCGCGAAGCGGAGATCGTAGGTCGACCATGCGTGCGTGTCAGCGACGCGTCGCGTTCAGGCCGTCGGATTCCGATGCGTCACGCCCATGGCGTCCGCGAGAATCGCATACACCTCCGCATGGGCGTGCATGCCCTCGAGCGCTTCGCAGCCCGGCCCCGTCGCGAGGCAGGTCACCCAGTCGGCGGTATGGCTCGTGCCGATCCACCCGATGCCGAAGCGGCCGGAGAGCAGACGGCCGAGTTGTCCCTGCGGATTCGCGAGTTGGGGGTTCGCCTCGTCGACGGGTTCGCCGCGGAGCGCTTGTCGCAACGGTGCGAGTCTCCGCGGATCGCTCGGGCTGCCGGTGTGCTCGAGGATGAACGCCGCGATCGCCTCGTCGCCTCCGCCGCTCCGCTCGATCGCTGCAAGCCGCGGCAGCATCCACTCGAAGCTTCGGGTCACCTGCGTCAGCGTGGCGAACGCCTCGGCGCTGCGGCGATAGCCGGGCCCCGTCCCGCTCAGGCCCGGGTTCGAGTTGCCGTGGTCGGAGAGGAAGACGACGAGCGTGTCGCCGCGCGAGGCGGCGAAGTCGAGCGCCACGCCCAGCGCATCGTCGAGTTCGAGCTGGTCCCACAGGAGGCCGGCCGCGTCGTTGGCGTGGGCCGCATGGTCAACGCGGCCGCCCTCGCCCTGGCGCAGGCAGCCGCGGTCG
>JBMTTG010000269.1:0-4030 GCA_049449095.1 Phycisphaerales bacterium
CGACGTCGTCGACGAGGACCGACGCCGCGGCGACCACGGCTCCCTCGCCGACCACCACTCCGGGCATCACGAAGACGCGGGCGCCGATGAAGGCGTCGGCGCCCACCTCGATCGGCGCGACGGTCAAGCGCATCGCTCGCGAACTCAGGTCGTGGGATCCTCCGCAGAGGTAGGTCTGCTGCGCGACCGTGCATCGCTTGCGAAGGATGCAGCCGCCGAGGTTGTAGACCTCGACTTCGCGGCCGATGCATGCTTCGTCCTCGAGCTCGAGCCGCCACGGAATCCAGATCCTGCAGTTGGCGGAGATCCGAGGCGTCCCCGAGACCCGGCATCCAAAGAGCCTCAGGACCAGCAACCTCCATCGATAGAGCGGTCCGGGCGTCCATCTGCACAGAAGTGCCCAGCAGACGGCGAACGCGAGCATCGCGATCCGTTCGCCGACGGGCCAAGGGCTGCGCCCCGCCTGTCGCTGCCCAGGGTCTCGCGGCCTCAATCGATCCCTAGCTCGCGTGGCCATGGGGACTCTCCAATCGAACTGCCTCGGTCGTCGCCGACACCCGTTCGGTCCATCGACCGATCGGATCGGATTCCTGAGTTCGTGCGACGTCGGATCGACGCATCATCATGATGCCCATTCGCTCAAGTGGCGGGAGGCGATGGACTCGACCGACAGCGAGTTCGCCTCGATCGCCGCACGGCGATCGAGCGCTCGCCGCCGCGACGGATCCGAGAGCACCTCGCGCAGCGCCGAGCAGAGCCCCTCGAGGCTCCCGTCGAACACCGAGGCGTTGACGCCGCGCTCGAGGATGCCCGCGTACTGCGGCAGGTCCGCGACGATCGGCGCCAGTCCGCACGCCATCGCCTCGAGCGGCGCGACCGGCAACGCCTCGCCCTTCGCCGCGGTCGATGGATAGCAGTAGAGATCCGCGCCGCGAAGCTCCGCGGCGAGCGCCGCCGGATCGGCGAGCGGTCCCGGCAGCTCGAACTCGTGCGGCCCCGCGAGCGCCTCGAGCCGCTCGACGAGCGCTCGCCCGCCGCCGCCCGCCGCGGTCTCCCACGGGCCGACGAGGCGAAGCCGGAGGGAGGCTCCCTCCTCGATCATCCGTCGCCATGCCTCGACAAGCAGGTCGAGCCGCTTCTCCGGATGGATCCGGCCGGTGTAGAGAAGGACCGCCGGCGGCGACGACTCGCGCCGCGCCTCGCACTCCTCGGTCGTGCGGAACACCGTCAAGTCGACCGGATTGGGCACCACGCGAATCCGCGCGGCGAGTTCGGGCCGCTCCCGCGAGATCGCCTCCGAGATCGCCGCCGACACCGTCGAGATCGAGTCCGCGTGCCGGTAGAGGCGCATCTGTCCCTTCGGGAACCGCTGGACGTGGACCTCGAGCACGCCGAGCGGGCCTCGTGTCGCGGATCCGGGGCGGCCAAGCAGCGATGGCAGCCACACGCAGTTGGTGACGGTGACGTCGGCTTCGGGCAGCGCCGCCTTCGCCTTCCGCGACCATCCGAAGTCGCGGATCACGTCGAGCGAGGTCCGGCCCGAACGGCCGAGCAGCGGAAGCCGGCGGTAGGCGATGCCGTCCCATCCCTCGCCGCGCGGGAGATCCGGATGATCCGGCCCCACGACCGTCACCGCATGTCCCGCCGCGACGAACGCCTTCGCGAGCGACCACCACGCCTTCTCGACCGCGCCGCTTGGCGCCGGCGGCGGCGGCTTGAAGGGTCCAAGGACGATCGTGATCCGCATGACGAAGCCCTTCATCGGGCATCGAACGCCGCTTCGGTGATCGGGCGAGGGGCTCTTACGATGGTTCCCCGCCCCAGGACCGACGACCTTCCGATGCCGCCCACCCTCCGCCTCCACAACTCGCTCTCCCGCTCGATCGAGCCCTTCGAGCCGCTCGCCGGGCCGGGCGGGCCCGTGTCCTTCTATACGTGCGGTCCGACGGTCTACGACGACGCCCACATCGGGAACTTCCGGGCCTTTCTCGCGGCGGACCTGCTGCGGAGGACGCTCGAGCTCCTCGGGCACCGCGTGACCCACGTCATGAACATCACCGACGTGGGGCACATGACCGAGGACGACCGCGCCGACGGAGGCGGCGAGGACAAGATGGCGGTCGCCGGCAGGAGACTCCTCGAGGCGAAGAAGTCCGGCACGCTTCCGGAAGGCGCCTCGATCGATCCAGGCGACCCCGCCGCGATCGCCGACTTCTACGCGTCGCGCTTCCTCGAGGACGCGCGGCTCCTGGGGCTGCGCGTCGCCGAGGAGGCGCAGGGTGATCCCTCGCTCATGCCGCGGCCGACGCGCTTCGTGCCGCAGATGATCGAGCTCGTCGAACGGCTCGTCGCCAAGGGCTGTGCCTACGTCGCGTCCGACGGCGCGGTCTACTTCGACGTGCAGTCGTTCCCCGACTACGGGCGCCTCTCGGGCAACAGCCTCGAGGCGCTGCGGGCCGGCGAGGGCGGCCGCGTGAGCGCCGAGAACCAGTCGGTCAAGCGGCATCCCGCGGACTTCCTCCTGTGGAAGCCCGACCCGCATCACCTGATGCGGTGGCCGAGCCCATGGGGCGAGGGCTATCCCGGCTGGCATCTCGAGTGCTCGGCGATGGCCGCCGCGCGGCTTGGTCCCGAGATCGACCTCCACTCGGGCGGCGAGGACAACGTCTTCCCGCACCACGAGTGCGAGATCGCACAGACCTGCTGCGGATACGGCGTGCAGCGCCTCGCCCGGCACTGGTTCCACGTGCGGCACCTCTTCGTCGAAGGGGCGAAGATGAGCAAGAGCCGCGGCAACTTCTTCACCGCGCGGGATCTCTTCGCCAAGGGAGTCACGCCCGCGGCGCTGCGGCTCGAGCTCCTGCGCACGCACTACCGCACCAACGCGAACTTCACCCTGCAGGGCCTCGAGGACTGCCGTCGCCAGATCGATCGCTGGTGCCGGCTCGACGCGGCGCTCGCGGAGGCGTCGAAGGGCCGCGACGCCGATCGCGACGCTCCGCCGGGTCCGCTCGAGCGGGGGCTCGCGGAGTTCACGGCGAGCCTCTGCGAGGACCTCAACGTCGCCGGCGCGATCGCGGCGCTCAACCGCGCCGCCGGCGAGCCGCTCGGCGAGGCCTGCCCGGTGCGCGAGCGCGAGGCGCTTCGCCGCATGGACTCGGTGCTCTCGGTGCTCGACCGCCACGAGGCGATCGCCGCGGACGACGGACTCGAGGCGAAGGTCGCGCCGCTGCTTGAAGCCCGCAGCGAGGCGCGGAAGCGCAAGGACTTCGCCGAGAGCGACCGCATCCGGGACGAACTGCTCGCGATGGGCGTCGAGATCAAGGACGGCCCGACGGGAACGACGTGGTCGCGCCGCGTCGCGAGCGATGCCTGAGCGGACCGTCGCTTCCCGGCGCCCCGTGATCGGCCTTGCCGGCGCCATCGGCGCGGGCAAGAGCGCCGTGGCCGCAACCCTCGCGGAAGCCGGCTGCGTCGTCGCCGACGCCGACGCCGCGACCCGCGCGATCCTCGGGTCGCCGGAAGCCGCCGAGACGCTCGCCGCCTGGTGGGGGATGGGGATCCTCGCGGAGGACGGCACCGTCGATCGAGCCGCGGTCGCGAGGATCGTCTTCGCCGATCCGGCCGAGCGGAAGCGGCTCGAAGGCTTCGTCCATCCAAGGGTGCAGGCGGCTCGTGCGGCGATCTTCGCCGCAGCGCCGGTGGAGGCGCCGGCGCTCGTCGTCGATGCGCCGCTGCTCTTCGAAGCGGGCCTCGACGGCGGCTGCGACCACGTCGTCTTCGTGGACTGCCCGCGGGCGATCCGGCTCGAGCGGGTCGCCGAGCATCGCGGATGGAGCGACGAGGAGCTCGCTCGCCGAGAGGCCGCGCAGTGGCCGCTTGACCGCAAGCGGCAGCGGGCGGATAGTGTCCTCGTCAACGACGCGGATCTCGCGTCGCTGCGGACCAAGGTGCTCGACCTTCTGAAGCGGATCCTGGCGGAGTTCCGGGATCGCCCACGCGACGAGGAATCGAGCGACCGAGACCCGGC
>JBMTTG010000270.1:0-3978 GCA_049449095.1 Phycisphaerales bacterium
GGACCGTCTCGGAGGCGTCGACGAGCTGCGGGCGAAGGTTTCCGCGATCGCCCGGCACCTCGATCGACACCGGGCTCGAGACGCCCTTGGCCTCGTCCCACAGCCAGATCTGCGGCCCGTACTGGAAGACGATCCTCGCCTTGCCGCCCATATCGGGACCGATCGCGGGCCACTTCACGTCGTGCTCGGCGAACTTCGTGACCTGACGCGTGCGACCCGAGTCGAGGTCGTAGGCCCAGAGGTTCAGCCGCGCGATGGTCTCGCCGTCGCGCTCGAAGGTGCGATCGGAGAGGTAGTAGACGGTGCGCCCGTGCCACATCGGCAAGGTGTCGGTGCCTTCCCAGTCGGTGATGCGGCGGCTCTCGCCGGTCTTGAGGTTGAGCAGCCAGACGTCGGTCGCCATGCCGCCGCGATAGCGCTTCCACGTGCGGGTGTCGCGCGAGTGGGGCGTGTAGGCGAGCCATTCGCCATCGGCGGAGATCGTGCCGTTGGCGCCGTACGGGACCGGCAGCGCTGCGGGCATGCCTCCATCGGCGGAGACGCGATAGAGGCCCGCCGCGCGGGGCACGCCGCCCATGTCGCGGGCGCTGAAGATGAGGTCGCCCGGACCGTTCGGATCGCCGGCGGCCTGCGGCGTGGTCCACTCGGTGAGCATCTCGGTGGTCGGATGGAAGGTGATGCGCTTCGGGATGCCGCCGCCCGCGTCGATCGTGTAGAGGTCGCGGCCGCCGTCGTAGTTGCCGACGAACGCGATGCGCGAGCCGTCGGGCGAGAAGCGGGGCATGAGTTCGAGGCCGGGCGGGCTTGCGAGCGGTCGCGCCTCGCCGCCGGCGATCGGCACCGTCCAGAGATCGTTCGCGAAGGCGAAGACGATGCGGTCCGCGGAGACGTCGGGGTAGCGGAAGAACGCCGCCTCGCCGTCGTCGGCATGCAGCGACACGGGCGAGGCGAGGATCGTCAGGATCGAGCAGGCGGCGAGCGTGCGGGGCATCGAGGCGTTTCCGTGAATGCGGCGAAGGAATCGGGAGGCGAAGGGTCCCGGTCGCGAAGGGGCGGGTTGCCCGATGGGCTGGTGGTCACGCCCGTCCAGCAGGCTCCGCCCGCTGAGCGAAGTGGGCGGAGGGCGAGGCACGGCCCGCGCGTTCAGGTCGACGACATTCCTCATCGGGCGCCCATCGCGCGGCGCTGGCTGGCGCGTCGTCCACCCCGTCCACCAGGTCGCTTCCGTCCACCGCGAGGGGGGCTCCGAGCGAATCGCGCGAGAGGTGCCCGCGTCTCGACTCGGCAATCGATCTCGCTTGGGAGGGCGATCAGCCCACGGGCGCGACCGCCACGAATCGGCGATCGCTCACGACGACTCCGCCCGGCTTCTCGACGCTCACCGCGAAGAGCGCCGCGCTGCCCACCGGCAAGGCCGCGCGGATCGGCACGATCACCTCGCCACAGTCGCTCGGCACGTCGAAGACGCCGCCATCGACGGGATAGCGTTCATCGCGGGTCGAATCCACGATCCACAGTTGGTACTGGAACTCCTGCGGATCGTTGGGCTCGATGCCCACGAGTCGCAAGTAGCCCTCGCCGCGATCGGGGTTCCACACGACATCGCCGCAGGACTTCTCGCCACGGCAGAGCGGATCTTCGGTGCAGGAGCACTGGACCTGAGTGGTGGTCGGCTCCTCGAGCAGCCTGGTGAGGAGGAAGTCCGGGCTCGCAGGCGGCGTCGCCGGCGTGCGCCCGAACTCGGGCCACCAGGCGACGGCGGCGATGACGATCGCGACGGCGGCCGCGTACCAGCCCCAGCGGTGGTTCGGCGTCGGGGCCGCGTCGGGTCGACGGGGCTCGACGGCAAACGAGCGCGCCGAGGTCGGCTCCGCGGCGTGCGCGAGCGCGGCGACTCGTTCTCGCACCAGTTCGCGAAGCGACGCAGGCGCCTCTTCGGTCGGGGGAAAGATCGCCACGTCGATCGCCGCCGCGGCGTAGTCGAAGCTCTCGTCGAGATGATCGACGATCCGCATCGACGCGGACTCGTCCTCGGCCGAGAGGCCTCGTCCCCACAGGGCCCGATCCGCGAGGCATGCCGGCACGGGATCGATCTCGGAGTCGTGGAAGGAGGACGCGCTCATGCGTCATCCTCTCCGGGCCGATTGCCGGCCTCGTCGATCAACTTGCCCTGCGCCCGCAGGATCTCGCGGATCTTGATGAGGCCGCGGCGGGCGTGGGTCTTGACGGTGCCGAGCGGCATGCCGGTCGTCGTCGCGATCTGCTCGTGGCTGCAGCCGTGGTGGATCGCGAGGCGGAGCACCTGCTTCTGCTCGGGGCGGAGCTTCTCGAAGGCCTCCGCGGCAAGACGGACGTCCTCGCTCATCTCCTCGCCGCCGATCGACTCGATCGGCGCTGCGGCCTGCTCGGGCAGGGTGGGCATTGGCGGACGCCGCTGGCGACGGCGGGCGCGATCGATCAGACGGCGTCGCGCGATCATCGCGACGAACGTGGTTTCCGAGGCGATCGAGCCGTCGTAGCGTTCGGAGCTCTTCCAGAGATCGATGAAGATCTCCTGGACCGCGTCTTCGGCGTCGCTTGGGTTGTGGCAGAAGCGGCGAGCGAGCGACCACACGAGGCCGCCGAAGCGGTCGTAGCACTCGTTGATCGCGGCCGGATCGCCCTTCGCGACGCGCGGCAGGACGGGCGGCCCTTCCGCCACCGACGTCGACCCCTTCTCGGGGGATCGCTTCGGCTTCGATGAGTCCTGCGACACGAATGGCTCCACGCGACCGTCGATCCCGGAGCCGGGACCGGGCGCCGAGCACTGCTCGTCGCCGGAAGCGGCTCCACCGGGGCCGTGAATCGTAGCGGAGGGGCGGATCGACTTGAATGCCTTGGCTTCTCGATCAGCGGTCGCCGGAGAGCCCTGCGAGCCTCGGGCACGCCGCCGCAGCCGTGCGCGATGTGGACGCTCCGCCGAAGAGGTGCCGTTACCATCGGACTCTGTGAACTTTCGAAATCGCATCGGCAGCGTCTCGGGATGTGGCAGCGTGTCCACGGTCCTCGCCAAAGTCGTCTCCGCGGTCGGCTTCGTCGCCTTGGCCTCCGCGGTGTCAGGCTGTGGCGAAGTTGGCGGCGGATCGCCGCAGGGACCGCCGGCGGTGGTGGTCGAACGGCCGCTCCTGGTGATGGTGCAGGTTCCGGCGGGCACCTTCCTCATGGGGAGCCCCGAGGGCGTTGGCACCGCCAACGAGCGTCCGCAGCGGAAGGTGACGGTCGGCGAGCCGTTTCTCATGAGCCGCACCGAGATCACCCGCGGGCAGTTCCGAGAGGTGCTCGGCCGGGGCGCGGAGAGCGGTCCGACGCTGCCGATGGGCGGCACCAGTTGGTACGACGCGATCGAGTTCTGCAACGAACTCTCCAAGCGCGAGGGGCTCGACCCGGCGTACGACCTCGAGGTCGGTGAACGCGATCCGCAGGACTCGATCACGCGAGCCCGCGTGGCCCGCAACGGCGGCAACGGCTACCGCCTGCCGAGCGAGGCCGAGTGGGAGTACGCCTGCCGCGCTGGAAGCGGCGACTCGTGGTCCTTCGGCAACGACGCCGAGTCGCTCTACGAGCACGGCTGGTTCCAAGGCCACGGCAACGCAACGCCGCAGCCCGTCGGCTCGCTCACGCCGAACCGTTGGGGACTCGCCGACATGCACGGCAACGTGTGGGAGTGGGTCGAGGACGGCTTCGAGGCGGGCTACGCCGGCGCGCCCGCCGACACGAGTGTCTGGAAGGACAGCGGCTTCGGAGGCCGGGTGCTGCGCGGCGGTGGTTACCTCGCGAACGCCGACTACTGCCGCAGCGCGTACCGCAACCGCGGCATCCCGGGGCTCAAGGGCGGCGCGTTCGGGTTTCGGGTGGTGCTGGAGGCCGTCGAGGCGAGTCCCGCCGCGCCCGAAGCCGCGGCGGCCGAGGCGTCATCAGCGCCGGCCGCGGCGTCCGCCC
>JBMTTG010000271.1:0-3924 GCA_049449095.1 Phycisphaerales bacterium
CGCGTCGGGGATCGCGACGAACGTGCCTTGGGCTGCTGCGCTACAAAAGGCGCGTGCGTCTTCGATCGGGCATGACGCGTCACGTTCGCCATGAACGACGAGCAGCGGCACGGTGAGCCGTGACGCCGCCTCGCGGGTCGAGTGCTCGCGGATGCCCAGCAGGCGCAGCACAGCCAGCAGCGGGTGAATCAACGGGCCGACCGAGTAGCCGCGGGCGTGCAGGTCCGCGATCGCCGGCACGCGCAATCGCTCATACGCCGCGATCGCCACGACGCCCTGAAGCCGCGAGGCGTTGGGAGCACCGCGCTCCGAGAGCATCACGCCCGCTCGAATCGCGACCACCCCACCCATCGAGTGGCCGGCAAGGACAAGCGGCGAAGGCGGCAGCGTCTCGGCGATGGCGACGACGTCGTCCGCATCACGGTCGCCAAGAGTGCTTGGTCCATCGGCGTCGCCATGGCCGCGGAGATCGGGCAGGACAATCCGAAACCCACGCGACAGCCACGGCTCGAGCCGCGCGAGACCGTCGATCCGCGAATGGCCCCAGCCGTGGAGCAGGATGACGCTCGGCGCCTCACGGCTCGCGAGCGTGGACTCGTCGCGGGCAAGCGACCAGAACGGCACCGGGCCGACACGATCCTCGCTCCAGGCAACCCGCGGCCCGCCGTGGGCTTCGAGTTCTCCCGGATCGGCGGGTCGCTTGCGTGCGAGCGCCCAACCGGCGGTGCGGCGGAGCGGATGGCGCAGATGCCGGGCGAGCAGCAGGACGTACGCCGTCACCGCGATCAGGCCCGCCGATCCGAAGAGCCAGGCGAGACCGGTCATCGCGATCGATCCGAGGCTGGCGTCGGTAGGACCGCGTCGCTCGAAGGGGCAAGGCCGGCGACGTGCCTCAGACGTGGGCGCCCTTGCGAGGCGCGAGCGTCGCGACCACGCGGGAGCCACCGAACGCCGGATCGAATCGCGACGGAACCGAGGCTCGTCGAGACGCGCGAAGCGCCGCCAACACTCACCGGCACTTCACCTCGATCGCCTCGGCCCGAGCACGGAACTCGGCGAGTTGGTCGCCGATCGCGGCATCCTCGAGCGAGGCGGCGGCGGGGTCGCCAAGGAGCGGCAGGTTGATCCGCACGTTCCACGCCGCGGATCGCATCGCGCCGTCGGCGAGGATCGCCGCGATCGCCAGATCGCTTCGGATCGACTTGCTGGTGCGCTCCGGAAGCGCCTCGAGCACCTCGAGGAGCGTCGCGGCAAGAGTCATCGCCCGACGCGGCGCCGCGATCGCGGCTTCGACGGCCGGCTTCCATCGGGCGATGCGGGCGGGATCGTCCTCGGCGAGCTTCCACAACGACGAGAGTTCGCCGTAGGCGGCGGCATCGGCGTCCGCCGCGGCGATCGCCTCGAGCCGCAGGCGATCGCAGGTCGCGAGCGCCTGTTCGAGTTCATGGTTCCACTCGGCGAACGCCTTCTTGCCGACCGAGTAGCGAAGCACCATGGAGCCGAGACCCGCCGCCGTCGCGAGCACGATCCCCGCCGCAGCGCCGCCGCCAGGCACCGGCTGCTTCGCGGCGAGCGCGTCGAGCAGGCCGCCGACGGAGTGCCCGGCGATCGGTGCGAAGCTCGCGTCGCCGCCGCTCACGCGCCGCCCCGGATCTCGCCGCCGACGCGATCCTTGAGCGAACCGACGACCGCGGCAATTGCGGGCTCGATCTCCTCGCTGCGAAGGGTCCGGTCGGGATGCCGGAATCGCAGGCGGAGGGTCACGCTCTTGCGATCACCGCCGAGCGACTTGCCGCGCCACGTGGTGACGAAGGACAGGCCTTCAAGATGCGGTGGCTTCGCGTCGCGCACCGCCGACTCGATCGACGACCACGGGACGGTCTCCGCGACGACGACCGAGACGTCGCGTTCGGTGCCCGGGAACTGCGGCGGCTCGACGATCTTCGAGAGCGGCGGAAAGGCCGCGAGCAGCGGTTCAAGGGCCAGCTCGGCGACGGCGACCGGGCGATCGACGCCCGCGAGGCCGAGCACCTTCTCGTCGAGCAGGCCCGCGGTGCCGAGCGAGACGCGCGAACCACTCGGAAGGTCGATCGAAAGCCGGGCGGCGGGGAAGCAGCCCGCCACGGTGGCGTCCTCGGCGGACTCGACCACCAGGGATCCGCCGGTGAGGCGCTCGACGAGCCGCTCGATCGCGCCGCGAAGCCGGCGATAGGCCGCCTGCGGATCCTCGCCGCCGTCGATCGCGAGTCCGATCTCTCGACGTTCGCGATGGCTGCGATCGGCGAGCACGCGGAAGGTCGCAGCGACCTCGAAGAAGGCGAGGTCGCGGGCTCCGGCGCCTTCGTTGCGGGCGAGCACCTCGAGCAGGCTCGGCAGGAGGCTTGGACGCAGGAACGGCGTGCCGCCCGCGCGCTCGTCGTCGACCTGCAGCAGCGACTCGCCCTCGCCAAGGAACGCCGACGCGAGCCGCGGGGCGATGAGCGAGTGGGTGACCGTCTCGAGGAATCCCATCGAGGCGAGCAGATCGCGGGCGAGGCGCGTCGCCTCGACGCGCGGTTGCGTGCCGGCAGGCCGGATCTCGAGGCGATCGCGAAGCGGGATCGCGTCGAGGCCGTGGATGCGGCAGACCTCCTCGATGAGATCGATCTCGCGTTCGAGGTCGAGACGGCGCGGCGGCACCGTCACGCGGAAGATGGTTCCGCCGTCGGAGGTCTCGCGGCGCGGGCGCAGATCGAGCTTCGCGAGGATCTCCTCGATCTTCGCGTCGGGAATCTCGATGCCGAGGACGTCGCGCACGCGCTTCGCGCGAAGCACGAGCTGCTTCGGCTGCGGGATGGCGAGGCCATCCGCGGAGACGCCGCCACGAAGCGTGCCGCCCGCGATCTCGAGGATGAGGGCGACGAGCCGGTCGGCGGCGGCGGCGACCTCGGCGGCATGCACGCCACGCTCGAAGCGATGGCTCGAATCGCTGCGGATCGTGTGGCGACGGCTCGCCGAGCGCACCGAGACCGGATCGAAGGTCGCGGCCTCGACGAGGATCGAGGTGGTCGCCTCGGTGACCGCGGTCTCGGCTCCGCCCTTGACGCCCGCGAGCGCGACCGGACGTTCGGCGTCGGCGATGACGAGATCGTCGGCGGAGAGCTTGATCGGAGTCGCGCCTTCGCCGAGCGGCAGGAAGGGCTCGCCCTCCTTCGCGAGGCGGATCTCGATGCGCTGACCGCGGAGCTTCGCGAGATCGAAGACGTGGGTGGGCTGACCGAGTTCGAAGAGGACGAAGTTGGTCGCGTCGACGAGGTTGTTGCGGGGGATCTGCCCGATCGCCTCGAGGCGGCGGCGAAGCCACTCGGGGCTTGGGCCGACCTTCACGCCGTCGATGACGCGGCCGGTGTAGAGCGGGCAGCGATCCGGGATGTGGTTGACGACCTCGATCGCGCCGGCACCCTCGACCGGCCCGGGCTTGGCGGCGGCAGGGGGCCACTTCACGCGGCGTCCGGTGACGGCGGCGATCTCGCGGGCGAGGGAGAGATGCGCGAGGCAATCACCGCGGTTCGAGGTGAGCTCGACCTCGAGCCACGCCTCGCCGTTCTCGGCCACACCCTCGTCGTCGATCGGGAAGCCGACCGCGGTGAGCACCGCGTTCTGCTCCTCCGCGGAGGCCGGCGGGTCGAGATAGTCGTTGATCCAGGAGACGCCCGATTTCATGGTCGGGAGAAGGTACCCGCGGGGCGCGGGAGAGGGGGGCGATGAGCCGGTGGGCGACTCGGTTCGTCTCCTCTCGCCTCTCGCCTCTCGCCTTTCTCACTCCGGGCGCAGTCCGGAGCGGACCGGTCGCTCACTTCGCTCGGCGGACGCTCAGATGGACTTGATGGACGGGATGGCCTCGGAGGGCGAAGCGCGAAACATGGAGTCGGAGAGGCTCGGGCG
>JBMTTG010000272.1:0-3851 GCA_049449095.1 Phycisphaerales bacterium
GGGACGGCGTTCTGGAAGGGCTTCGCGCTGCGGCGCGGGAAGGCGATCCGATCGCGTCGATCGGCATCGACTCGTGGGCGGTCGACTACGGGCTCGTCGACGAGCACGGCGAACTCGTGGCGCCGGTGTCGGCGTATCGAGATCCGCGCACGCAGGCGCCGATGGCGAGGCTCCGCGCGGCGCTCGGGGACGACGCGATCTACGCGCAGACCGGCGTCGCCTTCCAGCCCTTCAACACGCTCTACCAGCTCGCCGCCGACGCTTCGGATCCATCGCGGCCGCTCGATCGCGCAACGCGGATGCTGATGGTGCCGGATCTACTGGCGCATCGGCTCTGCGGAAGCCTCGTCTGCGAGCGGACCAACGCCGGCACCACGCAGTGCTACGACACCGAGGCCGATCACGGCCGCGGCGCATGGGTCGAGTCGTTCGCCGAGGCCGCGGGGGTGCCGCGTCAAGTGCTTCCGGAGGTCGTGCCTGCCGGGACGCGGCTCGGAACGCTTCGTCCATCGATCGCCGAGGCGACGGGCCTCGATCGCTCGACACCGGTGCTGGCGACTGCGAGCCACGACACCGCGAGCGCCGTCGCGGCGGCGCCGATCGAGGAGGCCGGCGACGTCTACGTCTCGAGCGGCACGTGGTCGCTCGTGGGTGTGGAAGTCGATCGCCCGATCCGAACCGCGGCGGCGCGTCGTGCCGGGCTGACCAACGAGCCCGGCGCGCACGGCGCGACGAGGCTACTCCGCAACGTGGCAGGGCTCTGGATCCTCCAGGAGTGCCGTCGCGCGTTCGAGTCGGCGGGTCGCCGGTGGACGTGGGCCGCGCTCGCGGAGGCCGCGGCAGAGGAGCCGGCGTTCCGAAGCGTGATCGATCCCGACGATGCCCGCTTCGCGGCTCCGGGCCTCGACATGCCCGAGCGGGTGCGCGCGTGGTGCGGTGAACATGGCGAGCCGTTGCCGGACACCGATCAAGCCATCACGCGAACGATCCTCGACGGGCTGGCGCTCGCGACCGCCGACGCAGCGCGCCGCGTGACATCGGTCGCGGGCATGGATCTTCGACGCCTCGCGATCGTGGGCGGCGGCGCCGCGAACATCATGCTGGCTCGACTGATCGCCGAAGCTGCCGGGGTTCCGGTGGTGCTCGGTCCGACCGAAGCCACCGCGATCGGCAACGCGCTCGTTCAGCATGTCGCCCTCGAGGGCGCCACCGGGCGCGACGCGGCGCGAGCGGTCCGTCGCCTCGCCGCGACCGCGCACGGCGCGGAGACACGCACGATCGAACCGACCGGAGCCGGTCGGCACGCGCTCGCAGCCGCCCAGACTCGACTCGACGCCGCACGAACCTGCGAGACTCTTCCGTCATGACCAGCACCGCCCCACGCACCGGATCCGTGAAGCACCTTTGGAACGACGCCGATGTCGCCGGGCTCGATCCGGTCGCGCGGCTCGTCTACCGATCGAACCGTCTTGGCGCCGATCAGCGCGTCACCAACACCGGCGGCGGCAACACCTCGTCGAAGATCGATTCGATCGATCCGCTCACGGGACGCCGCGAGCAGGTGCTCTGGGTGAAGGGCTCCGGCGGCGACCTTCGCACCGCGGGACGCGAGTTCTTCGCCTCGCTCTCCATGGAGAAGCTCGAGGCGTTGAAGTCGGTCTACGCCGCGCGTTCCGATCGCGGGCTCAAGAGTCCCGCCGAGGACGCGATGGTCGACGCGTACCGGCACTGCGTGTGGAACCTCAATCCGCGGGCGAGTTCGATCGACACGCCGTTGCACGCCTTCGTGCCGCATCGGCATGTCGACCACACCCATCCGGTCTCGGTGATCGCCCTCGCCGCGTGCGTGCGGGGCGAGGAGGCGGCCCGCGAGGTCTACGGCGACGAGGTCTTCTGGCTCCCGTGGATGCGTCCGGGCTTCGAACTGGGGCTCGCGCTCGAAGCGGGCTGCAAGGCGCATCCCGAGGCGGCGGGCGCCATCCTCGGCCAGCACGGCCTCATCAACTGGCACGACGACGACCGCGCGTGCTACGACCGCTCGATCGACCTCATCGAGCGTGCGGCGGCGTATCTCGCCGATCACGATCGAGGCGACAAGACCTTTGGCGGCGAGCGCATCGCGCCGGCCGACGACGCGACGCGGCGTCGCGTGCTCGTCGAGACGCTGCCGTGGATGCGCGGCCGCGTGTCGAGCCGTCGCCGCATGATCGCGACCGCCGAGTGGGATGCGGAGACCCTCCGCTTCGTCGGCAGCGCCGATGCGGCGCGGCTGGCGGCGCTCGGCACGAGTTGCCCCGATCACTTCCTCCGCACCAAGATCCGCCCGCTCTTCGTCGAGTTCGATCCGCATCGCGAAGGCGTCGAGACCTTGAAGGAGCGTCTCGAGGCGGGCCTTGCCGCCTACGTCGCCGACTACGAGGCGTACTACGCCGCGTGCCGGCATCCCGACAGCCCGGCGATGCGGGCGCCCGAGCCGACGGTGATCCTGATTCCCGGGATCGGCATGGTCGCGTGGGGATCGAGCAAGTCCGAGAGCCGGACCACGGCGGAGTTCTATCGAGGCGCGATCGAGGTGATGCGCGGCGCCGAGTCGATCGGCGGATACCAGGCGCTGCCGCGACAGGAGGCCTTCGACATCGAGTACTGGTTGCTCGAGGAGGCGAAGCTGCAGCGGATGCCGAAGCCCAAGGCGCTCGCGGGCCACGTCTCGCTGATGGTGGGCGCCGGCTCGGGGATCGGCCGAGCGACCGCGATGCGATTCCTCGACGACGACGCGTCGATCGTGATCGCCGATCGCGACCCGGCCCTCGCCGATTCGGCCACGGAGCAGGTGCTGGCGAAGACCGGTCGGGGGATCGGCGTCGCGGGCAGCGGAATCTCCGGATGCGGTCCGGCGGTCGCGGTCGCCGTTGATGCGACCGACCGCGAGGCGGTGCGCCACGCGATCGGCGAGGCGGTGCTGGCCTTCGGCGGCGTCGACGAACTCGTGGTGACCGCGGGACTCTTCCCGACGCCCGGCCCGGACGGACGCATCGCCGACGAGGCGTTCCGTCGCACCTTCGACGTCAACGTGCTGGCGCCCTCGCTTCTCGCCGAGGAGGTCGCGACGGTCTTTGCCGCGCAGGCCCTGCCGGCGTCGATCGTGATCACGACGAGCGTCAACGCGGTGGTCTCCAAGAAGGGATCGACCGCCTACGACGCCTCGAAGGCCGCGGCGAACCATCTGGTGCGAAGCCTCGCGGTGACGCTCGCGCCGCTGGTGCGGGTGAACGCGGTCGCACCGGCGACGGTGATCGAGGGCAGCACGATGTTCCCGCGCGAGCGGGTGCTTGCGAGCCTTCGCAAGTACGCGATCGAGCATCACGAGGCGATGGGCGACGAGGAGCTCGTCGCGCGGCTCGGTCGGTTCTACGCCGAGCGCACCCTGCTCAAGGCGATGATCTCGCCGCGCGATCAGGCCGAGGCGATCCGGTTCCTCGCGGGTCCCGAGTCGTCGCGGACGACCGGGCAGGTGCTGCATGTCGACGGCGGACTCGCCGACGCGTTCGTGCGATGACGGGTCTGTTCAAAGGAGCGCCGGCGATGAAGCGAGTGTGCTTCCTGCTCAAGGTGAAGGCGGATCGACTGGCGGAGTATCGCGAACGTCATCGTGCGGTCTGGCCGGAGATGCTCGAGGCGCTGTCTCGTCATGGCTGGCGGAACTACTCGCTCTTCCTGCGCGACGACGGGCTGCTCGTGGGCTACTGCGAGACGCCCGACTTCGATGCGGCGGTGCGGGGCATGCAGTCGGAGGAGATCAATGCCCGGTGGCAGCGCGAGATGGCGCCCTTCTTCGAGAGCCTCTCGAGTGG
>JBMTTG010000273.1:0-3831 GCA_049449095.1 Phycisphaerales bacterium
ATCTCGCGATCGCCGACGGGCAAGGCACCGTCGATCGCGCCCCGATCCTGCAGGAACTGTGGGATCGCCTGCGGCTCGCCGGCATTCCGATCAACCTCGTCGGCAAGCCTGCGGACCGGTCGATCGCCCCGGCGCCTCCCGTTCCCGCGACCCCCTCCGGACCGTGATCGCCGGCCCGGCAGGCGTCGTCAGCGCAACTCGAGCCTGAACACGATCTCCTCGCGGATCGGCTGCGCCAGGAGACGCTGCGCCAGCCGCCGCGTCGGCCGATTGCCCGAGGTGCAGGAGAACCGCGTGATCCGCGAGCCTCGCGAGAGCCCCCACTCGAGGCGCTCGCCGAGCATGAACGCGCTCGCCCAACCGGAGCTCCCGCCGGAGGTCCGCAGCGAGGGAGCAAGCACCTCCGCCTCGACCACCGTGACGCCATCGACGGTGTTGCCGAGCAGCAGTCCGTGAACCTCGTCGCCGATCATGAGCACCGCGTGGTCGTCGGCGTCGTCGCGCACCAGCAGGTCGTTGAGAGTCTCGGCGACCCCAAGCGTCGTTCCCGCGAGATGCTCCGCATGCAGCCTCGCCGCGGCGACGAGGGGGGCGTGCCGAAGGGGGACCATGCGGGCGTCCGGAGGAATCCGATCGGACCGGCGCAGGTGGTCGAGCAGCGGCCCAAGACGCTCCGCGATGGAACGGGTGCCCGCCTCGAAGGTCGTCAGCGTCTCCGTGCCCACGAAGCCCTTCGCATCGAGGAACGCGATTCCCTCGGGTTCGGCCTGGGGGTCGCCTTGCGCCATCAGAGTTGCCGCGCCGACCCGCCTCGCCTCCGAGATCGCGAAGTCGAGCAGCCGGGAACCGACGCCACGCCGCCGCCACGGCCGGATCACCCGGGCCGAGACGAGCAGCGCCCCTCGGCCGCGAGCGTCGCGGAGGGGCAGCATCGAGAGGGCGCCGACGATCTGCATTGCCGCATCGGCGCCGGTCGTCGCGATCGCGAGATCGCCGAGATGCCCGAGCCGATCGGCCGTGTGAAGCAGCATGCGGCAGGCTCGACGCTCGGCGCCTTCGGCGAATCGCACCCGCACCGATGCCGGACCGCGGCGATCGCTCATGCCGAAGCCCCGCCCGCCCGGGCGACCGACGATCGCGCGATCGCCTCCGCCGTCTCTCGATGGCGACGCACGACCTCCGGATCCCAACCCGACCGCTCGAGGATCTCCGCGAGCGCCCGATGCGCGAGGATCGTCGGACGCTGGGCGATCGACCGCTCGAGCGCCAGCACCGCCTCGGGCAGGTGGCCGAGGCGCCCCAGCGCCACACCGAGCACCGCGTGCGCCTCGGGCCATTGGAAGACCAGGCCCGTGGCTCGAAGCGCGGCCTCCGCCGCAGCCTGATCCTCGCGACGCTCCAGATGCAGGAGCGCCTGCACGATCGACGCGGACGGCGAAGCGGGGTTCTCCGCGAAGGCGATCGCGATGAAGCGGTCGGCATCCTTGAAGCGCCGCAGTTGCAGATGCGCATACGCGAGCTTCTCCGCGAGGCCACGCTCGCCGGTCGCCTCGGCACGCCCCAGTTGCGTGGCCGCATCGTCCACGCGCCGCTCCCGCATCGCGATGGCCGCCAGCAGCATGCACGCACGCCCTTCGCATCCCTCGATCCGCACGGCCCGCTCGGCCAGGTCGCGACATCGTGCAAGGTCGCCCTCGACGAGATGGCACACCGCAAGCAGGAGGATGCAACCGCCATCGATCGGACGGGTGGCGACGATCCGCCCGAGCGGGGCGATCGCGTCGGGCCATCGCTGCGCGTCGAGATGCGAGAGCGCGAGATGGCGATCCTCGCGCAGCCGTTGATCCCGCTCGAACCGTTCCGACGAGACGCTTCGATCGAGATAGCCCAGGTCGACGAGTTGCCGCACGAGCGACTCCGCATCGGGATCCGCGACGGAGTCCTCGCCTTCGACGCGGCCGAAGTCGCCGTCGAGCGCTTTCCACGAGGCGATCGAACGCGGTTCGGGCGGCGATGCGAAGGCCTCGCGAAGGACGCGTCCCGGAAGGTCCTCGCCCACCGGCAGGCCCAGCATCGTCAGGGCCGTCGGCACGAGGTCGATCGCCGCGGCGCCGTGCAGACGCCGGTCGGCGGCGATTCCTTCGCCGGCGAGCACCACGACGCCGTGCTGATGGCGAAGCACCGCCGGCCCGCCGTCGTCCCCCGTCCGCATCCCGCGGCTCGGCACGCATCGCATGCCCAAGGGCGAGCACATCAGCACCATCGCATCGCCAGCGAGCGATCGCAGCGACGCGAGCATGCCGTCGAGCAGCCGCAGCGCGGCGTCGACCACCCCGCCGTAGATGCCTGCGTCACGCTCCGCCACGCCATCGACGCGAGGCGATCGGAACGGCAGGAACCATCGGGCCATCGCGTCGGCGAGGGGATAGCGGACGGCGGCAAGCGTCCAGTCCGTGCTCGAAAGCAGATGCGTCGCGACCGCATGCCGCGAGACGGTCGCGGCGAGCGCCTCCATGACGATCGCAAGGCGCCGATCCCGATCCTGATCGACTTCCGCGAGCGCCGGCACGAACGGCGCGATCTCCGCGGCGCCAAGTTCATCGGGATGCAGCCGAAGTTCCGCGAGTTCCGCTTCGAGGCTCGCAGGATGGAGCGATCGCTCCGGCACCCGCCACGGCTCGCCGAGCCGCGCCGAGACCTCGAAGAAGCGATCCGAGACGAACGCGCCTCGCACCGGATCGGCGGGATGGCTCGCGGGCCATCCGACCACGATGCTCCGAAGGCCCTCGCGGTTCGCGAGGTTCCAGAGGGCGTGCGTCCGGCGAGACCGGCTCCCCACCGGGAGCAGTTCGCCGCTCACCGCATCGAAGCGGGTCGCATCGAGCACGCCGTGCTGTTCAGGCGGACTTCCGGTGGCAAGCGTCGTCCATGCCACGGCCGGCTCGGCGACGCCGCCTGCGGAAAGCGTGCCCATCGCACCCCGCGTGGCCAGATCCGCGAACGCCGGCAGCAGACCTGCGTCGATCGCCGGATGGAGCAGCGAGGCATCGAGGCCATCGAGACCGACCAGCAGCAGGCGACGCGTCGGCGTCCGCAGTTCGTTCACGATCGATCCATCCCGACGTTCGCCTCGTGGGCGATGCCCTCGCGCCGACGATCCACCCGGCGAGCCCTCAGGCCTGCTTCCGCTGCCGCCAACGGCCAAGGCCCGCCGCGCCGAGCGAGAAGAGCGCCATCGCGCCGCCGCCGGGGATCGCCGAGATCTGACCCGCGAGGATCGACTGACCGACCGTCGTCTCGTAGGCCCAGTCGTGGACAGTCACGGCGCCGGCGTCGCTGCTCGGCGTGCTGATCCGGATCCAGCCGTAGTTGAACTGGTTCGAGCCCGGCGTGGTCTCGATCCGGCCGCCGATGTACCGGTTGCTCACATTGCCCCAGTCGCCGGCCAACGCGGCGCCGGTGGTCTGGTCGAACTCGGTCATCAACTTTGTTTGACTGCTGGCGCCCCACTGGTTCGGAGCCGGCGACGCCGAGATCGCCGCGCCCGCGGAGAGCGCCGCCGCGATGTTCTTGTTGGAGCCGGTGGCGAGCGATGCCGCCGACGCGGAACTCGCGATGTCCAAGCGCCCGGTGTTCGATCCATCGTGTGCGAGGAAGGTGAGAGTGAAGTCCGTCCCGCCGCCGTTCACGTCGATGGCGAGGCTGTTTGCCGTGCCTACCCCTGCAGAGAGCGAGAGATCCTGCACACCGCTGTAGACGATCGCCCCCGAGGCCGACGAGGCGACGGCGCCGCTCGCCAACGCATAGGCGACGAGGCTGCGGTCGAAGGGG